>PDTB01000020.1 GCA_002748665.1 Dethiosulfovibrio peptidovorans
CCCAAAGAGAAGCACAAAAATATAAAGGGTCGGACTCTTAATACCTACCCTCCAAGGACGCAAAAGTTATAATACTACAAAATAGATAAAAACGTCAAGACCTTTATACGATCTTTTTTTGAGGGTACCTCTAAAAACCTACAACCGAGTTTCTCAACCTCAGGGCGTTCCACCAGATCTCTGTCTCGCCCAAGCGTATTTTTAACTTGCCTGCTCCCTACCATCGTCTCACAGGGTACCTCCTGTGCCCTCTTGGCTTGGGACGATGTCCGCCTCGCCCCAGTCGATGAATGGGCTCCGTCGAAACGATCTGAAGCGAGTTTCTGCGTTTTTAGAGGTCCCCTTTTGTCACTCTCTCAGGGAATGTCGTTTTTTCCCCAAGACGACGTCCTTTAAGCGCTCTCCCCGAACCATGAAGAAGACTCGTTCGGAGATGTTACTGGCGTGGTCGCCAATACGTTCGAGATGACGAACGGTCAAGAGGAGTTCCATAGCGACAGTGACGAGGTCCTCTCTGGTATCCAAGCCTGTTTTTATAATGTCCGTAAGTTCCTCTGACACGGCTTCGGCAAGTTGGTCCAGTTTTTTGTCATCCCGGAAGACATGCACAGCAAGGTCGGTATCTTCTTCGAAGAATGCCTGAAGGGATCGAGAGACCATACTGACTGCCATATCGGACATCTTAGGGATGTCGATCAGGGGTTTTAAAAGCGGATGGAAGGCCAGAACCAGGGCTCGTTGCGCGACGTTGACCGCCTGATCTCCGATACGTTCGAGGTCGGTGGTGATTTTGAGGACAGCAAAAATAAATCGAAGTTCGGACCGGACGGGGTTTCGCATAGCGATGGAGGCCAGGCATTCTTTATTGATGTCGATCTCAGTGATGTCGATGACGTCGTCTCCATCGATGACCCTCTGGGCCAAATGCACATCCCGATCCTGCATGGAGCGAATGGCATCGATCAAGGCGTTGCACACATGATCCCCCATGAAGGAGACGAGGGAAGATATCCGTTTTCTGTCGTCGCTTCCAACAACCCGGTCGAGGGACGATTTTTCGTCGGTGGTACTCTGTCGTGTTTTACTGCTCAGCCATTTCAGCATCTGTATCATTCCTGTCATCCCGAGAGAGAAGTTCGAAAGCCATTCGCTCCCCCCGGTTGATTTCCATACAGGCTTTCGCCAGTTGGGTTCCTCTGGCCAGATAGGCCAGACCGCAATGTTCTCCGTACCCTCCGCTTCTAAAGATATCTCGTCGAATAAGGTCGTCCAGGTCTTTGAGTTTTTGATACCAGAGAGCTCCATCATCGGCCATACTAAGGTCTCCCAGGGCAAGAGCACCCATGGATGATCGGACGAGTTCGAAGAGAACATTGTCGTATTTTTTCTGAAGGGGTGTTTTTTCCTTCCCCGGGCACTTCCCTTGACGTTGTCGCAGGAGCAGGGGATAAAGTCCGTTGTTGAGGGCTTCTTTGATACTGTGGAGAGCCCCAAGGTCATAGGCTATTCTGGAGTAGGTCCGCGCTGCATGGTCTTTGCCCGAGATACCGATGGAGTCGAAGTACTCTGACGCAGCGAACCAGAGTTCGTCCGTTCCCTGTTTTAGACGTTCCAGTTCGTGGCCCCCCCCTCCTGCACTGAGAAGAAGCCGGGTTTCGGTTTCAAGGTATCCTGCCAGACGGGTGAGTTCACGATTTAAGAGAGAGAGAGCAAGCCCTGGGAAGTCTACAAGCTGCGTATCGAGATAGGCAGGCTCCCCCACGGCCTGTTCTTTTCGTTGAAAACCCCGTCGCAGGATGCCTTCCAACAAACCAACACACGGCAGGAGGATGAGTGCGTTGAGCCAGACAACGGCAAATTGAAGTCCCACACATTGAAGCTCTGTGGACAGAAAGGAAAGTATCGACAACAACGAGGGAACGGCCGCAGCCAAAGGGATAGCGATGATTACGCCAATGGCTTTGTAGAGAGCGGAGCCTATTCCCAGAAGAGCAGCGTTTTGCTTGCCCGATATACCAGCGAGAACGACGATGACAGCTGAGCCAAGGTGAGATCCCAGGACGACAGGGTATACAGCCTGAACAGGAAGAGACCCCGAACCAGCCAGGGCGATAGCCAGAGCCATGACGGCCGAGCTGCTTTGGAGAACGGATGCGGCAAGGAGGGAGACGATGCCCATGATCCAGGGCCGTGACCCCCCATAGGCTAAGATTTCTACGAATCGGGGATCGCTGACAAGTGGGTCCACCCCATTTTTAATGAGAAACATGCCGGTAAGCACGGTAGCGATACCCCGAAGAGCTAAAGTGATGTCCCGAGAGCGTCCTTGGGAGAGTCCCACCGCGAGATGGGTGAGCGCTAGAAGCCCAGGGGCCAGTGAGACGATAGGCAGCCCCAGGAGTATGGTGACGAAGGTTCCCCCGACGCTGGCCCCCATCATGACAACCAAAGAGCCCGCCAGCGAGAGCATACCGACATCGACAAGCCCAACGGCGAAGGAGGTAGCCACCGAGCTGCTCTGGGTGATCATTGAGAGCCCAAGTCCAAAGGCAAAGGCCATTGGTTTGTGGTCGGTGATCCGAACTATTTTCTTTTTGGTCGACAGTCCTATACACTTTCTAAATCCGTTGGAGGTGGCAGAAACACCCATGAGGAACAGGGCCAACCCTCCTGCGATCTGTGCCCAAGAAAAGAGGGATGTCATGGCTCACTACCTCCTTTGGTCGATATAACTCAAAATAAAAAGAATCCCTACGACGTCTCTGGCGAAAGCCCCTTTCGTCTCAGTGCCGGAACAAGAAGGAGGATGATCAATCCCCACAGAACCAGGCATATAGGACGGGTAAAGAAGATCGCTGGCGAGCCATGGGAGATGATCAGGGATTGGCCAAATCCCAGTTCAGCGACAGGACCCAGAATGAGCCCCAGAACCACTGCCCCTAAGGAGAACCCTGCCCTGTGGAGAAAGTACCCCCCGAGGCCAAAAGCTATCATGAGCCACACATCGAACATGCTGTTGCTGATAGCATAACTTCCAACTACCGAAAGAACCGCTATGGATGGTATCAGCACGGAATTGGGCACGGTAGCGACTTTGGCAAAGAACCGAGCAAAAGAGAGACCTAAAATCAGGAAACAGACGTTGGCCAGAAAAAGCGACAGGATGAAACCGTAGGTGACAGTTCCGAATCGGGTGAAGAGCTCGGGACCAGGGATCAGTCCCTGAATCATCAGTCCCCCCATAAGAGCGGCTGCTACGGAGTTCCCCGGTATACCCAGGGTGAGGAGAGGAACCAGAGACCCTCCGACACACCCGTTGTTGGCGCTCTCCGCTGCTGCCACCCCCTGAGGATTCCCGGTGCCAAAGGTTTGGGGTTCCCGTGAGATCTGCTTGGCGAAGTTGTACGAGATGAATGAGGCGATGGTGGCTCCGGCACCTGGGAGAATTCCCACCACGGTACCGATGAATCCGCCCCGGACGATGGTACCGCCAAGCCCTTTGGGCAGACGACTTGTACTGAGCCCCACCGGATCCGCCAGTTCCTGTACGATATGGCTGTCGGCAGTGAGCTCCAGGATCTGGCTTACGGAAAAGAGGCCGATGAGAGCCGGCATGAAGGAGACTCCCTCAAAAAGATCGACGATCCCACCGGTGAACCGAATGTACCCGTCGATGGGATCCATACCCACCGTAGCGATGACCAATCCCAGCACTCCGGAGATGAGACCTTTCAGGAGGTTACCCGAGGTGAGGGTGACGATGCTGGCCAAGCCCATGACAGCCAGAAGGAAATACTCAGGAGGGCCGAATCGCAGGGCGAAATGAGCGAGGATTGGAGCGAGGAGCAGCAGCGCAGCCGTGGATATGATACCGCCCCAGAAGCTGGCCACGGTGGCAACCGCTATGGCGGTGCCTCCTCTTCCCTGCCGGGTCATTGGATAGCCGTCAAATGCAGTGGCCGCAGCAGCCGGGGTCCCCGGCGTCGAGAGCAATATAGACGAAATAGCCCCACCGTACATGCCGCCACTGTAGACCCCTCCCATCATGGCCAGGCCAACCACCGGATCCATACCGAAGGTAACCGGGATGAGCAGCGCCACAGCCATGGTGGCGGTAAGCCCTGGAATGGCACCGATGACGATTCCTCCCAGGGTCCCTGAGAGGATCGCCAGGAGCACTTCAGGATGCGCAAGAGATCCCAGGGCGTTCAGAAGCATAGCCGACATGGTTCAGGCCCCCCATGATCCCGGGGGGACCGGAACCGAGAGAAAACGGACAAACACCAGGTAGACGAAACCCAATAGCCCCCCTATGCAGGCGAGAAGCCACAGAGGTTTTCGGAACCCCAAAGTCCATCCAAGAACAGCCATGAAGAGGGCACTGGCGAGAAAGAATCCGAGCCAGGACAAAACGAAAACATACAGGGCCACCGCACCGACGGTGCTCCAGAAGAACCAGGGACGAAGAAACCACGAGACGGTTCGATTATCTCCAGATCGCCCCGACTGGATGAGCAAGAGCAGACAAAGGCAGCCCAACACAGCGACGAGGAAGAGAACGTATCCTCTCGCAGAAGGGGCTCGATCAGGGATTGTTCGGGTTTGGAGAAACATGGCAGCCGCCAGGACAAGCCCGGCGGCACCACATAACGCATTCAGTCGTTTTCGGGTCATGACGAAGAACGGTGATCACCACGGGGCTGTCTTGAAAGCAGCGTCGGTTTTTTGCTTGAGTTCATTCAGATACTGACCGTAGAGCTTGTCATCCAGAACATCCAGGAGCAATTGGCCCTGAGCGGCTTTGATAAATTTTGGGTCTTTGAGCACCTCGTTAAAGGCATGAAGGAGTTTCTCCATGGCTGCCTGAGGAATTCCAGCGGGTGCAGCAAAACCCCGAGATGAGTCGGAGAGGACGTTGTATCCCAGTTCCAGAAAGGTAGGAATCTCCGCCAGATACGAGCGTCTTTTTCGGGTCATGATGCCCAGAATTCGAAGCTCTCCCGAGCGGACCTGAGCGTCCACCTGGGAGGCGTTCATGAAGGCCATATCAACGTGGCCCCCCATGAGAGCCGCCTTCTGTCCAGAGGATCCCTTGGATGGCACCGCGTTGAGCTTTATAGCAGCAGCTTCTTCAAACTGCCGACGGGCGAAGTCGTCGTCGCCGCCGGGGCCTGACGTGGAGCTTGTGAGGGCCCCCGGGTTAGCCTTGGCGTGATCCACAACATCCTTTAAGGTGGCGAAGGGACTGTCAGCCTTGACCACAAGGACTCCCGGATCGGTGACGACGTTAGCCAGGGGGGCAAAGCTATCCAGAGTATATTTGGCCCGCCCCGACGAAATATGGGCCACCACATGAGGGGTGTAGAGGCAACCGATGGTGTACCCGTCCTTTTTCACCCTGGCAATGGCCTCGAATCCTATCTGGCCGCCCGCCCCAGGCTTGTTGACGATAACCATGGACTGTCCCAGATACGGCTCTATAAACTGAGCCACCAGACGGGCCATGGTGTCGGTACCACCGCCCGCTTTAGACGGCACGATAATGGTAACCGGTTTCTCTGGATATGCCGCCCACGCACCGGTCCCTAACACTACTGTCATACACAGAGCCAAAACAATCGAACGTTTTCTCATAATTTCCCCCTCCTGTGATTTTTCTTAACAACAAGACTCTTTACGTCTGCGCACGTGCTGTACGTTATCATATCCTACCTGAAAATCTCCTCGTTGAGAAGGACCCCCATGACACCGTGACGAAGACCTGATGGGGAGACCTTGATGAGGTCAACCTCAAGGGTTTCGCAAATAGCCCGGAGGATACACGCTCCGGCCAGGATAATCTCAGCTCTGCCCGGGACGATGCCGGGAATATCGCGACGTGCCTCCAGAGGAGTTTTTCGGTAGAGCTGAATCTGTTCCTCAACGGCTGCCAGGGGGAGATCTCCCTCAACGCCAGCCACCGAGGCTACCGTCGTGACGTTGCCGCCGACGCCTATGACGAGGGACGATGTAACTGGTGTGCATATGTCGTTCCCGATCAGGATGGTTCGAATCCACCCAACGGCCTGATCGACCTGCTCCTGAGAGACGAGATCTCCTGAGAGTCTTTTTTCAGTCAAGATAACGGCTCCTACGTTCAGACTCAGGGTTCTCAGTCGTTCCTGACCCCGAAATAAGATGAACTCGGTGCTTCCTCCGCCAGTGTCAAAGAGCCAGCCCTGGGCGTTTTCGGGAATGATAGCCTGAGCTCCCAGGAAGGAGTAGAACCCCTCCTCATCACCAGAGAGGATATGAAGGGGACTTCCCGTACAGGTCTCGACCAGTTCAGCAAACTCCTGAGAGTTAGTAGCAGCCCTGATAGCCATGGTCCCAACTACCGTCGGACGATCCACTCCCCATGAAGAGAGCTCCTTCATAAACTCGGATATGGAGGACAGGGTTCGGGCCATAGCCTTCTCCTGGAGCCCTCCTGTTTCGGTCAGACCCTGGGCGATTCGGGTTATTTGGTTTCGATCGACAAGGCAGGTTACGGAACCGCTTTCGTCTTTTTCAGCAACCAGGTATTTGACCGAGTTAGAGCCTATTTCCACCAGGGCTTTTCTCTCTTTTTGGCTCACGAGGATCGTCTCCTTCGAGGACGTTTTTTTCGGCTGTGGTGCCAAGATGAGTCTTTAATTTTCCCCGTGCCGCTCTTTTCAGCATGTCTGTTTTTTTGTACGGTCTGTTTCGAAAGCCGTTTTTTTCGTCGCTCCACTACGTTCTGAGCCATTTTGAGGTTGAGTTCTGGAAGATCAACTTTTGTGGTCTCCATTTCCCGATATTTTTCCTCAAAGCCAAAGACCGTGGGGTCGATGTCCATGATGGCGTCTTCCACAGCGTCCATACCGGTGAATTTATATTCGTCGGGTAGTGAATTGTTGAATCGCTTGACCTTGAGCAGAGCCTGGAGACGGTTTCTTTCCCTGGGACCCAGGCGATCAGCCGCAGTAAGGCCGTCAGGATGTGTGTATTCGCCTTGCTTTCCCGTTCCCCAGAGGAAAAGCTCCGCCATCTCAAGGTTTTGTTCGGTCTCCATCTCACCGTACCACAGATCCGCCAGGATCGACCGAAATCGGTCTCTCTCGGAAGAAGGCACCCGATGTATGCTTTGATCGATAACGTCCATTGCCAGGCGGATATCTCCAAGGACCTGTCGATAGTTTTGTTCCGGCAATGAGCCAAAGGCCACGATCTCCGCCTCGGTCTCGACTGTTCGCCGTCTCTTCAGAATGGCCCCCACGTCCGGTTTAAGGGTGACGGCCGCTTCCTCCATCGCAGCATCGCTCAGAGTCTGGAACATCTCTCCCGTGGAGACCCCAAAGGACTCGGCGGGAGAGCCCTCCAGCCAGGTTACATAACCTTTTTCGAAGAGCCCTTTTCGTCCAGCCCGGCCAGCCATTTGAAGGAAGGCGTTTTTCGAAATGGGACGGCGGTCATGAAACGAGACCAACTGTCCGAATACGACTTTTTCCGCCGGAAGGTTGACACCCAACGCCAGAGCATCAGTACCAACGACGACGTCGATGATTCTTTCTCTGTAGGCTCGTTCGACCAAAAGCTTTTCCTTGGGAAGCAGGCTTCCGTGGTAGAGACCAACTCCTTTGAACATACACCGTCGAATACTGGAGACCTCCAGTATCCAGGCCAGATCCTCAAGACGATGTTTTCGGCTATCGTCGAATCGCAGGCGATGGTTGGCGATGAGATCGGCCACCTGTTGTGTGCCTTTCTGGGAAAAGACAAAGACCAGGGCATCTCGAATGTCCCGGGGGGTAACGGGCTCATCACAGAATTTCAATTCGGTTACACGGTAGGATGACTGAAACAGGGCGAAGGCCCTGTTCGTGACCCGCTCGAGGTAGGACTGAACCCTTTCGGCTCCACCGAAGGTGGCTGACATGACCAGAATGGGAACGTCGGGAGCCGTTTTTCTGATGCCATCGATGTAGGCACGGCTCCGGTCATTATCCCCGAAGATGTAGTGAAACTCGTCTATAACGAGCCGGAGTCCCGATGTTCCAGCGTATTTCAGGGCGTAGATTTCCTGGGTACAGCAGATAATGGAGGCTCCCGTGTTTTTTTTAAAATCTCCAGTCTCGATACCCACGTCAAATCCCATTCCGATAAGATCCATGTACCGCTCGTTACTCAGGGCTTTGATGGGAGCGGTGAAGATAACTTTTTCTCCAGCGGATGGCTGATGCCGAGCTCCGTCGGGATAGAACAGACCCGACCAGATATAGGCCACCCAGGTTTTTCCCGAGCCTGTCGGGGCGGAGAGGACGGCGTTGCGTCCCGCCGTTTCCCGAATCGCGCGTTCCTGCCACGAATAAAGCGTCCTCCCGGAGATTTCCTGAACTGTCTGCTGTACCTCCAACGTCACAGATGCCTCCTCCTCTTCCATCCTATTGTCATCCATTATAGCGGTTTGGTTCAAAAAACGTGTTCCACACAGGGATACATACGATACAATATTATATAGTAATCTACGAAGCGAGAACGTCAGTATGTGAAGGGGTGAAAGCGGTGTTGGGGGTTCCTGCTACGTATACGTTTGACCTGGAGCGATTTATGCCGAGGGAGCGTTTTGAGAGGATCAAGGAGTTTGTTCGGGACAAGGAGATGCCCTGTCTCGTGCTGGATATGAAGAACATAGAGAGACAGTTTGATACGTTGCAAACAGCTATGCCCTATGCCACTATTTATTACGCTATCAAGGCCAATCCTCACGAAGCTGTTCTGCGTATGCTCATCGACAGGGAATGTTGTTTTGATTTCGCCTCCATAGCTGAGATGGAGACTATTCTGAGGCTGGGAGCGAGACCGGATCGGCTGAGTTACGGCAACACGATTAAAAAATCGGAACACGTGGCCTGCGCCTACGCTCAGGGCGTTCGGATGTTCGCCACGGACTCGGAGGACGATCTTCGTCGCATCGCTCGCAAGGCTCCGGGATCTCGAGTGTTTTTTCGGCTGTTCATGGAGTGCAGTGGAGCCGATTGGGCACTCTCCAGAAAATTCGGTGCCCATCCCGATACGATCTATCAGCTGATACAGTTGGCTAAGGAGTTGGATGTTGACCCCTGGGGGCTGTCGTTTCACGTTGGGTCTCAGCAGAGAGATATCGGTCAGTGGGGAAGCGCCATTGCAAGCTGTCGATATCTCTTTGACGCAGCTCAGGAGGTCGGTGTACAGCTCAAGATGATCAACCTCGGCGGCGGTTTCCCCGCCAGGTATGTGCAACCCACGGTTCCCCTTGAGGTCTATACCAAGGAGATCACACGATTCCTCACGGAGGATTTTCCATCGGGCATGCCCGAAATTATCGCAGAACCTGGCCGATCTCTTGTGGGGAACGGGGGAGTTCTTGTAAGTCAGGTGATTCTCAAGTCCAAAAAGGACAATTACAACCCCTATAGCTGGCTCTACATGGATGTCGGGAAGTTCGGAGGGTTGTACGAGACCATCGACGAATCAATCAAATACCCCATCTACTCGGAGAAGGATGGACCAGCGGGAGAGTACATCCTGGCAGGGCCCACCTGCGACAGTATGGACGTGTTGTATGAACGGGAGAAGGTCCTCTTACCGCAGAACCTCGTTGAGGGGGATCGGCTGTATTTTCTATCAGCAGGGGCCTACGTGCATTCGTGTTCGCTCGAGTGTTTCAACGGTTTCAATCCACCGAAGGTGTACGTGTTCGACAAGGACTAAAGGACGTCTCTAAAAATCAAGCTTTTAAATACAGAGCAGCCCTTCTATCGGCAAAAGAGGTCGTGAAATAGAGGCAAGATGTCTGTTTTTACCGTGGTTTTTCTGTTTTTAAAATTGTCCTCAAGTTAAAAAAGAGACCTGCATCGAGCAAGGTCTCTTTTTTCTCTTTTATCCTGCGTCAATACGCCTTGGCAAAGACGGCCAGTCGGGCGTCGTCACGGCCGGTGTAGAAACACCGACCACGAAGTTCTCGATCGACCTGAGGGTAACAGCGAACAGTAGCACCGGTCATGTCCTTGATGGCCTGTTCGTCCCCGTCGTCCCCGGCAAAATACGCCCGAATGAAACCGCCCTTGGTCTCCAGGATTTTTTTGAACTCGCCCATGGAAGTGACCTCGTGGGTGTTGTCCAGACGGAAATTCAGTGCTCTGTCGTAGAGAGTGTCCTGAATCTCACCCAGGAGTTTCTGGACGATCTCGACGACGTTGTCCCAGGGGATATCGATTTTCTCGCCAGTGTCCCGACGAACAGCTCGAACCGTGCCGTTTTTCAGCTCAGCTTCGCCGAGTTCGAGACGGAGCGGGACCCCTTTTTGAAGGTGGTGAAAAAATCGATCACTTGGACGGATGTGAAACTGACGATCAACGGAAACTCGGTTGGGTCCCAATGAAGCGTTCAGGGACTCGGCCAGTTCCAGAGCCTTGGGCAGCAAACTCTCCTGGAGCAGGGGCTCGTCCTTGCTTATGGGAAGAAGTACCACCTTGATCGGAGCGATCCGAGGCGGCAGGATGAGACCGTCGTCGTCCGAGTGAGTCATTATGATGGCTCCGATGAGCCGGGTGGAGATGCCCCAGCTGGTGGTCCAGGCGTACTCCATCCTGGAGTTCTGATCCTGAAACTGAATATCGAAGGCTTTGGAGAAGTTCTGCCCCAGGAAATGACTGGTGCCAGCCTGAAGGGCTTTGGTGTCGCTCATCATGCTCTCGGTAGTGTAGGTCTCCTCAGCTCCAGGAAAACGTTCCCGTTCGGATTTGACCCCGGTGATGACCGGCAGAGCAAGGTCCTCAACCATTATTTTTCGGTAAATCTCCAACATTCTGACGGTCTCTTCCTCGGCTTCCTGTCTTGTCGCATGGGCCGTATGCCCCTCCTGCCAGAGAAATTCGGAGGTTCGAAGGAAAAGCCGGGGTCTTTTCTCCCAACGCATAACGCTGCACCACTGGTTGATCAGGATAGGCAGATCACGCCAGGACTGGATCCACTTACTGTACATATGTCCGATGACGGTTTCTGACGTCGGACGGACGACCAAGGGTTCCTCCAGCTCATCTCCACCAGCGTGGGTGACCACAGCGCACTCAGGAGAAAAGCCCTCGACATGTTGGGCTTCTTTGTCAAGGAACGAACTGGGGATGAGGACCGGGAAATACGCATTGACGTGACCGGTCTCCTTAAAAGCCCTGTCAAACACCGACTGAATCTCTTCCCAGATAGCGTAGCCAGTAGGTCGAATGACCATGCACCCTCGAACCGGAGCGTAATCCGCCAGTTCACCGACCTTGATGATGTCCAGATACCACTGAGAATAATCCTTTTGTCTTGGTGTTACGTTCCTTGCCATATGTATGCCTCCAGATACGGTAAAGGTTTTCTCGCCACTGATGCGAGGAGTGTATTCATTGTAGCAGATTCGATCATGGGAAAGGATGATGAATTGACCACCGAGGCTCACCTACGGTGAATCCAAAAGTCCAGTCATTGTATTCGCTGTAGACGGCCAAAAGTCGGGCCTTGATCAAACGAGACGGGATGGTAAAAGCGAGGCCTACTTCCCATGGGTCGTCAGTCAGGGTCGATGCGTCATTCCAAACGTATCCCTGACCTCCGAAAAGCTCGGTACTCCACGGAGAGTTCCCCGATCCCAAGCGGTATTTCATCCCCACACGCCACCAGGCAAACCGCTCGCCCCTCAAGGGGTGATCCATCAAACTGTAGAGTTCGCCTCGCCCGCCCAGGTAGGCTGCCTGCATGGCGAAACGAGGATCCTCGTTGCCCTCCATAAACCCGCCTTTGAGGAACACACGCCATGCCGGAGATATGGTGACGTTTAATTTACCATCCAAGCGATAGAGAAGCTCCTCTCCGTCGTCGGGGAACCAGGCTCCTAGATAAAGGGACGAACATCCTGACGGATCGTTATGCGGTTTTGGGCCCTCCCAGGCAAGGCGCACCGTGGGGCCCCAAGTCTCGACGGTACCGCCACCATCGGTTCGACTGCCCATTATACCCAGGCTCACTTGAGCTCGTTTCATAGTAAAACTCCGGGAGAGGGATATGTTCTGGAATTCCCATTTAGAAAAACGACCGTTGAGGGGGGATATGGAGAACCGTCCAGACTGAAGCCCCACCTCGTAAAAGCCCTGCTCCGCCGCAAAATGATAGGCAGCTCGAACGGCCCAATCTTCTCCGATGATGGCGTCCAGATTCAGGTAGTCTCCGTCGGAGGCGAGATCCATGAACGTTCCCCTGATGCCAAGCCAGCTCTGATTTGATAAATTTGTGGCGTAGCCGTCAAGGGCCAGACGATAGGCAGGCTCTCGATTGATCTTGAGAACCACGTCTACGCCGTCATCGTTCTTCACAAGACAGTAATCCACCGTTCGGACATCCTCTCGGGTTCGAATCCACTCGGCTCCGCGAACGATGGCCTCAGGATCGACGGGACGTCCCACCCACTCTTTAAAGCGGTTCTTGATCCTTCGAGCCAATCTTGAGGGAATTCCCTCCACTTGGACACGGGAGACCACCCGAAGGGCTGTCGTGGAGCGCTGCGGTGCTGGAGGTGCCGAGGCAGCCAAGTTTTGAATCATAGCGATATTATCCCTGGTGGCAATCTCGCCTATCCTGAAGATGTCCTGAACGTCGACATCGCCAAGAAGAGGGGCCATCCCCACATCGGGACGGATGGTCAGGTCGGCCAGAGCGGCTTCCCGATCGACGTTCTGTCTCGTCAGAATGGTGATGGTCTGGTCTATGACGTCTATCATGGTCCTCATCTCGTCGGAAGTTCGAAGCATACTGCTCACGTCCACTGCGATTATGGGATAACCAGGGAATATCTCCTTGGCAGTGGTCACCGGAAGGTTGGAGACGAGGCCTCCGTCCACGAGAAGTCGCCCCTCAACGGGCCACGGTTCGAAGAGACCGGGGATGGACATGGAGGCCCTCATAGCCGATGCCAAAGAGCCGTGGCGAAGGACGACCTTTTCTCCTGTGACCAAGTCGGTGGCCACAGCAGCAAAGGGAATGGGAAGTTCGTCAAACTGGACAACTGAGACTCGCGATGTGAGGCGAAGGAAAAGATTTAACGCACCAGCACCGGTCAAGGGCCCCTTCGGGCCGATAACCTTGCGATGAATATTCAAGTCAAGTTTTGGCATGAGGGGGGAGAGAGGCTCTTCCTTGAACAGGGTGTCTGCATCGTTATCGGTTCCCAAAGCAACCGATGCCAGGTCGGTTTTTCCCAGAAGATCCTCCAGTTCCTGAGGGGTATAGCCTGTTGCAGCAAGTCCTCCGATGATAGCCCCCATGCTGGTGCCCACGATCCCTGCGATCGGTATGTGGTTTTCAGAAAGGACCTTGAGAACTCCCACATGGGCCAAGCCCTTTGATCCCCCCCCCGACAGTGCCAGAACAACCGCACCCTGTCCAGCACATGAGGCTGTGGAGATGACAAGGCACAGAGCAAGGGCGAAAAGCATGCGGGCTGTGTTTTTCATATGGGACCTCCTTGTGTATTTGTCAATAAGGCACTTTATTATACACCGAAAGGATGGGGGGCCCCTTTGGTTTAAGAAGCCCCCCATCCTTATCAGAACGTACCCACGGTACTGGTGCTATATAGTGTTAAATGAAAGAACAAGATAGACTCGCCCTCTCGGGGTAACCTGAAAAGGCAAAGTGAAGTTGATGATATCCGACGACTGTGAAGGGACCGTTTTGATGCTGGCTCCCGATATAAGCTGAGGCGGGGTCACATCGATACCGGGCAAAGAGGCTTGTGTAAGGGCTCGCCCACTTATCATATTGGAGAGCTCCCCCACCACGCTCATGGCGATGGGGTCATCCATGTTCGGCTGAATCATCCCCCCGGACATCGACGTAACAGTACACGCAAAACCACCGTTGTCCAGCATGATGACTACCGTACCTTGAACGCCTTCGCCCACGATACCAATCAACGACGCACAACAGACGTTTTCGACGTTGACCCCCTTTGTGATCTGAGTTTTAATAAGCTCAACCTCTACGCCGACCTCCCCGGCTACAGAGATCAATGACGTTCCAAAGGTATTAACCAGGGTTGTCAGTTTCTGGTTGGACATTCTTCGTTCTCCTTATCATAATCTAAAACAGCTAACTTTCGCATTCCTCTTAAGGCAATGCAGTACGCAGCAAGATCGTCTATGGGACGAGGCGGGACTTGCACAGAGAGAGGGAGCAAGCGCCACCACCCCTTCGGGGGATGAAAATGCCAATAGAGTTTCCGAGCTTCGAGTGTCGAGCCGACCTCGTCGACAAGGACGACCTTAAAAGGCACAGACCACCCAGGTTCTACAAAATCTCGATAGCCCGTGCCGTTTCCGACGAACAAGATCCGTATATCTTGCTCAATCACTTCGTTAAGTGTACCCTCTAATGGCGGCTCGTCAAGTGCTGGAGTCGAGGTTCCCGAAAAGATCGAAAAAAAAACATCGTATCTATCTTTTTCCATGATACCAGAGCATCGGAGTGAGCCAGCAGTATCCACGACAGCCCAGCCAAATTTGAACCGCCCAGGATCCACAGCCAAATACACGGTTTTACCGATCTCCCAGGGTACTAGCCCACCGGGGATAGAGCCACATCCATTGTTCTGGATGGCGACGAATCTCCGCTCCCAGGCACCGGTTACATCGTACTAAAGCCTCTTTTATGCCGTGCTCGCTCAACGGTGACTGGGGAATAGGCAACGGAGGACAGATACGAATGTGAAAGTGTGTCCCCTCCCTCTGACGAATGGAGAATATCGGGACGATCTGAGCTCCCAGCTTGGAGGCCAGTTTGACCGGGCCGTATGGGGTGCTTGCTGGTGCCCCTAAAAAAGGGACGATCATTCCCCTACTCTTAGCGTCCTGGTCGAGAAGAATACAGAGGATCTCTCCCCGTCTGAGACACGAGAGGGCCATTTTAAGGTCAAAACCCTTGCCTATGCCCCGAATACCACATCGCTCCCTGATGTGTACTATGAAATCGGTGATTCGAGGGTCTCGTTGCTCGGCACCGACCGCATTCATAGGGTATCCACGAAAGCCAAGCCAGGCAGCAGCCATCTCCCAGTTGCCCAAGTGGGCGGAGAGAAGGATAACGCCCCTTCCCCGCTCAAGAGCCCGACGAAGATGCTTCTCCCCCTCGACCGTGACGAGATCATCAAGAGCCCCAACTGTTTGGGGGAGCCGGACGAATTCGGCCACAGACCGTCCATGGTTTTCGTAGGATTTTCGAACGATCACCCGAGCAAGAGTCGGCCCCACTCCGAGGATGCGAACACATCGAGCTTCCGCCCGGTCCACCCTTGCTTTGCTCAGAAACCAAACGAGACGCCCAAGCCACGCACCAAATCCAACCGCTATCCTGTGAGGCAAGCGACGAAAAAAGGCGCACAGTCCCTCAAGCAAGCGCCATTGTCTGTCTTTATGCATGAAATCTGCCCTTTCACGTTTTCTGACTGTCTTCAGTTTCCAATGCCCCTGATGGACAAGCGATTTTTTTCCGATATGATACAGATAGAGGATGTGACTGCTGCCTCCCATATTACGAGAGAAAGGGGCCTTTTTCATGTTCAAGAAGATATTATACCCAACGGATCTCTCAGAACGGTCAGAAAGGGACCTTCGATGGGTTTCTTCCCATCTCTATGAACCCGGTGAAGAATTTATCGTGGCCCACGGTGTCGATGTCGCAGTAGGTATGGAGACTCCTTCGGTGGTCTCTCAAGCCGGTATGCTTCTCCAGGAGCTCTGCGAGAGGGCCATTCCCCCGTCGGTGGCCTTTCAATGCCGAATCAGAGCAGGCGGCAGGGATGAGGCTGTCCCCGCTATAGCCAAAGAAGAGAACTGCTCCATGGTTATCGTGACGTCATCTCCAACGGCACCAGTGGTTCCCATCATACAGTCTCTGGCTATTCCGCAGCTTATCCTCCGGTGGGAGAACCTGCCAACCGTACCAGGAGAGCTTCTGAAAAGCGTCGTCGTCGCCACCGATCTTGAGGAAGAACGCACCACCTCGGTCTTACAAGGGCTTCGGTCTGTCCTGGCTGTCCTGGATAAAAGCGACCACCATCCCAGAATCACCGTTCTCCACGGTGTCCCAATGACGGAAACTCAAACAGCTCATCAGGTGTTCAACCAAGCGAGTAAAGCGCTGGAGCTTCTACGAATCGACGTCGAGAGCTGGAACGGGCAGGCCGAAAGCCAACTGGTCGGCGGACAGACAGAGGAAGAACTTCCCCAAGCCATTGTCGAGCTCAACACGTCCCTGCTGGTTCTGGGGCTCCCCTCCCGAGGAGACGTCTGGCAACTTCTTCTGAGTAATACCGCAGAGGCCCTCGTGGAACGGACTAAGTGCCCTATCCTCATTGTCCCCACCGATTAGAGTACACAAACACTCACGGTGTTTTCTCGTTCTCAACGGTCTCCTGAAAGGAATGGACCATGTTGCCGTAGTGTTCCCATATGACCTCGGCTGATCCCGGAGCATCATCGTACCATCGGTTCACCATGGCCCCATAGTCTTGGCCGCTTTTTTCCAAGTTTCTCGACATGAGGTCCGTGCCGACCCGAATGTTAAGTACAGGTTTGCAAAGGATTCGACGGGATGTGATCCGTGGATGGTCTTCCATAATCCATCGTTTGTTGTCTCCCCAGTCCAGGCCCATAAGACCGTACTGATCGCCCTTGCTGGAGGTCCAAACCAAGCGAGAACGCTGAATCATAACCGCTGCGATGAGAAATGGATCCACCCTGTATCGAAGGGAGGATCGGGAGACGTAGATCCCGTAGGTGCGCCCCCGTCGATGGCTGATGCCATCGTTGACCACATCGAAATATCTCGCGATCACGTTCTGGATTGAGGATCTCCACTCTTGGTTGAAGCATCGCATCTGGACAAAGCGCCCATACTGCTTCATGTCCGACGGATACTGTGGGGTTGCTGTTGTAACTGTGGAGAGGACAAAAAAAAACGTCACAGAGACCAGAAAGATGCGGAGAAAGCGAGAGGAAATCATCGTCCGGCTTTGCCTTGGTTAGCGACGGCTTCCTGAGCCCGACGGATTTCCTCGGCATCTCCCAGATAGTAATGGGTAATGGGTTTGAGTTTGTCGTCCAGTATGTAAATCAGAGGAACTCCCGTTGGTATGTTGAGGCTGGGGATGTCCTTGCTGTCGACGTCATCGAGATATTTGACAAGGGCCCTCAGACTGTTCCCATGAGCGGCGATGATGACTTTTTTCCCAGAGAGGATGGCCGGAGCCACATCCTCGAACCAATACGGAAGAAAACGCTCCACCGTGTCCTTTAGACACTCAGCTCGAGGGATATCTTCCTCGGTCATATCCGCATATCGAGGATCGTTTCCGGGATATCGAGGATCGTTCAGCTCCAGGGAGGGCGGGGGGACATCGTAGCTTCTTCTCCATAGTTTCACCTGCTCCTCGCCTCGTTCCTGGGCCATTTCAGACTTGTTGTATCCCTGCAACGCACCGTAATGCCGCTCGTTAAGTCGCCAAGAACGTTTGACGGGAATCCACATCAAATCCATCTCTTCCAACACGATCCACAGGGTTTTTATGGCTCTCTTGAGAGTTGATGTACAGGCTAAATCAAAGACATAGCCCTTCTCTGCCAGAAGCTGGCCGGCTCTGTGAGCTTCGGCCATACCGTTCTCGGATAGGGGAACGTCGGTCCAACCTGTGAATCGGTTTTCCTTGTTCCAGACGCTCTCCCCATGTCGGAGCAAAACCAACGTATGCACGGTATATCTCCCCCTTTCTTGTCATTTTCCATAGAGGCACCTCTCAAAACCTGCCTCTGAGTCTCCCAACCTCAGGTCGTTCCGCCAGAGCTCTGTCTCGCCCCAGTCGATACTTCACGATGGCGGGTCAGAAATACGACTCTCGAAAAACGAGTTTCTGAGATTTTAGAGGTTCCCATAATTATACACCACTACCGAGATGTGTTATGGCCAGACACGGCCAGTTCGATATCCCTCCAGGTCCACCATGATCCGATGAAAATCATAAGGGGATAATATCTCCAGAATTCGACCCCGTGGGACGATCTGAGTCTCCCCTATTTCCGGGGGAAATTCAAGACAGACAGCTCCGGCCCATGCCCGCAATCGAACGTCAAATCCGGCGTTTTGCAGATCCCGCTCGGCGTTGCCGACCTTTTGAGCTTCCTGAGGATCGAGCTCGCTCCCCACGGGAAAACGAGTCGCCAGGCAGGCCGTAGCCGAACTGTTCCACCATGGAATTTCAAGCTCTCTGGCCAGAGCCCGAACACCTGCCTTGGACAGTCCTGCCAGAGCCAGAGGACTGAATACAGGATACCGGGCAAGAACGCGGTTTCCAGCTCTGGTTGGATCCCGAAGGTCGTCTGCATTAGTACCGTCCACCAGGGTGGCGATGCCCTCTGTCTCGCAGAAGTGAATCAGGGCCTGTATCCGAAGCTCCTTACAGATGGCACACCGATCTTCATGGTTGGAGACCACCAGAGGGGCGCTCATCTCAGGGCCGGTAATCAGAATGTAGGGAACGTCTAAGGCTCGGCTTAGAATCTCGGCCCGCTCTCGTTCTTCCTGAGGATGAAGAAAAGAATCGAAGATAACAGCCCGCAGGGAGCCCTGAGGCATGACCCCAGCCAAAAGAGCCAAAACCGCCGAGCTGTCTACCCCTCCAGAAAGGGAGACGGTTGCCGACGATAGTTCCAAGATTTGAGACGCTATCGATTCGGGAAAAAATTGGCGAAGGATCGTTTTGTTTCCGGGTTTCATTGGCTCTGACGGGCAATCATCGCGGCGGTACATCCGGCTCCGAGGCCATTGTCTATATTGACGACCACCACGCCGGTAGCGCAGGAGTTGATCATGGTCAACAGGGCCGAGAGTCCCCCGAAATTGGCTCCATAACCAACGCTCGTGGGGACAGCGATAACAGGACAGGACACGAGACCTGCGACAACGCTGGGAAGAGCTCCCTCCATTCCTGCCACAGCAATGATAACCCGAGAGGCCATCAGAGTCTCCACATGAGCCAGCAATCGGTGAACCCCAGCAACACCTATGTCGTATAACCGAGTGACCGTACAATTGAGGTATTCGGCGGTCAAGGCGGCTTCCTCCGCAACGGGAATATCGCTGCTTCCGGCAGCGACGACGGTTACGCCAACTGAGGAGGCGTCATCCTCTTCTTCCCGAACAAGGGCGGCCAAGGATCCCCTGGGATGATACCGGATATCGGGCAGCAACTTGGCGAGAAGCTCGACTTGTTCCTCCCGAATCCGGGAAAAAAGGAAGGTCCCCTGACGTTCAGTCAAGGCTTCAGCAATGGATTCAAGCTGAGCATCGCTCTTGCCAGGACAGTAGACAATTTCGGCTATGCCCCGACGGAGGAGGCGATGGTGATCGAATTTCACATCACCCAGATCCTGAAATGGTTCGATCTTGATCTTATCCACAAAATCCTTCGGAGAAAGCTCCCCTGTCTTGAGGGATTGGGCAAGTCGTAAGAGTTCTTTTGCATCCATGAACGTCATCCCTTTATCGTTTAAATCCTGATACAAACAAAAAGCCCGTCCTGAGGGACGGGCACGTTGCTCTTATGTTACTTAGCGTAGTACTCGACGACGATCTGCTCGTCAGCGATGGTAGGAATTTCCTGGCGTTCAGGAAGTCGTTCGATCTTTCCTGCCATGCCGTTAAGAGTAAGCCACGCAGGCTTGGAGACCGCAGCAGCAACTTCCGCGTTCTCACGCAGGACCTTCATCTCACGGCTTTTCTCCACGACAGCTATCTCATCTCCTGGGTATACCATAGCACTGGGAATATCAAGCTTCCTGCCATTAACCGTAAAATGACCATGGCGGACGAGCTGTCTGGCCTGAGGTCTGGTGGAGCACAGACCAAGACGATAGACCACATTATCCAGCCGAGACTCCAGAAGAACTAACATATTATGACCGGTAACACCGCCCTGTTTCTTGGCCTTGGCATAGACCGCCCGAAGCTGTTTCTCGCTGACCCCGTAAGCAAATCGGATCTTCTGTTTTTCGAGAAGCTGCTGCCCATAGATGGATAACTTGGCGGGGCGACGCTTGCTGTTCCCAGAAGCTGCGCTTTTCTTGGCTAGAAGCTTGTCGTATTTACTGTTTCCAAAGACGTTCACACCAAAACGACGTACCATCTTCCCCTTAGGGAGGTTTTTTCTGTTCGTATTCTTCGACATACCGAGCTCTCCTCATTTGTGGACTGGGTGACGGCAGTCCAGCAGCCTGTGTATCTCAGGGTACGATACGAAGTTTCAATCGTTTTGTCAAGGCTTATCCTGAGTTTTACTTGAACTTGACCGTAATTTTCTCTCGAAGACGAGAAAGCTCGTGAGCAAGATACGACGCCTGAAGGGCATCCCTGACCCTGTCTTGCACGAACTCGAACGGGAGGACTTGCTGGCCTTGATATTCCAGAACACGAACAACTAAGACCGAGCCATCAGGAAGAATCACCGGTGGGATGTCCCCCATACGGAGTTCCTGGAAGAACGCTTTTTGAAGGGGTACTGGGGTATCCTCAAAGGAGTACCAACGAGGCTTAAGCCCCTTTTCTCTTCCCCGGTAGAGGATCGCTTCATCCCGATCGGCACAAAGTCGAACGAGCGCACGAACCCGTTTGGGAGCTAGGTATTTCTGGGTATTGGATTCGTAAAACCGCAATAGAGCTGGGGTATGGGTATCCCACCCTAAGGCCAGGCGGTCTACGTAGGCTTTGGCCAGGGTGTTGACCGTGTCCCATCTGGTCTGACGAAGGACATCTTCGTTGAAGGCTAGTCCCTTAAGACGAGCTGCCTCAGAAAGAATAACGACATCCCCTACGTAGGTTAAAAATGACCGCCGCTGAGACGGAGAGAGATCATCAAGAGCCAAGGCAGCGATGGTACGATCACTGCCCATCCTTTTGGAGAGGATGTAGATCAGATCATCCCTGGAGATGTCCACATTGGAGGCACGCAATGAACTGACAGCCACAGCCTGCCCCGCATTGAAGACGGAGAGGAGAAGTACCACAAGCCATAGTGTTCGGAGAAAACGCAAAAAACTCTCTCCTTTTTGTACAGATAACACCCGTAGCAGAGCCACAGGAGGCCCAGAAAAGATCTTATTGACCTTTGATTCTATCCGACCCTGTTTTAATACCAAGAGCGACAAGGTCCTTGTTCTGCAAAATATCCCACCTGGAATTCAAGACCACCAGGAATACAGCCGAGTAGCCATCGACCTTCCAGGTCTCTATACTTTCTTCAAAGGCTGAATAGACGGTCTTCAGTTGTTCGAGTCCTGTGTTCCCCTTTTTCATGGCTGTGAGGAATACACGAACGTCGTTCATCGTCGAGATCTCAGCAGCCTGAAGGATACGGAAAAGGTCATCCAGGCTGTCGTCCAAGTCAGAGGGTCCGGGAATGTACACGGGGAAGCCCACATCCTGAGCGTTTTCGATCCATTCGGTGTAGACAGCCTCGTCGTTCTCCATAAAGATACGTTTCAGCCCTTCTCGGGAGAGGTTTTCCTGTTCTTGAGGCGACTCCGATTCAAAAATGGGGGCACCCTGCTCCGGTGCTACCGGAACAGATAGACTCTGAGCGGTTTCACGAAGATAGTGAAAATCCTCGTCAGCCTCCTCCAACAAGGCACTGACCCGAGAAAGTTTTCTCTTAAGCTTACCCTTGGTGACCGCATCGGTCACGCCAGCAATCTCGGGACTGATGGCGGCCCATGCCTCCTGAAGCATCGTTCGAACCTGAACGTGAAGCTTAAGATCCCGGTATTTCTCCCATTCCTTCAAACCGCTTCGGTCGGACTTCAAGGACACATCGTACACGATGGACCGATATCCGAAGAGATCAGGATCCTCCAAGTCCTTGCTGGTCGTAGACCGAGGCAAATCGATCAAAAACTCCTCCTGGATGGTCTTCTCGACCATCGCGACATCGCTGGGAAAATAGAGGAGGATCTTGACGGTAGCCAGATCGGAAATGTCCTTAAAGGGGTCGGCGGGAAGAGACGTCCTGCTCCCCGACAAATCCTTCAGGAATTTTTCCGGGGACTTGGCCCAGCCATTCAAGGCGTAGACGTTCACCCCTTCTCGTTCGATAAGATCCTGAATGAGGTTTTTCATCCTGCGGACGAATTCCTGATATATAGAATACCTCTCTATATATTGGATTCCCCATTCTTCAATTTTTTGGGACTGCATCCTGCAACCACCACCTGTGCTCAATATTGACCTAGATTCGTCCTGCCACCGAGGTTCCCAGTAAAGTATAGATGAAAAAGAGGATATTGGGAATACTATTCCCTAAAGCTTTCGAGAAGAGACTTCCCGTAAACTCCTGATAAAGGGCTCCTCCGGTGCCAGTATCTCAGCTTTTCTAAGAAGGGCCAGTCCATCGACGCTCCTGCCTATACTCAGCATCCCGTGAGCTTCCATAGCAAGCGCCATAGCCCGTGTTGATCGATCCGATGGCTTAGGGGCCTGGTGCCCCCAAAGAGCCACGTATCCTATGTACAGTGCTCGATAGGGCTCGTTGACCTGAACTGCCCGCTCCACCGATAAATAGATATTCAGGGGCAGAACTGGTGGTTCCACTCCGGGGATTGTCAAAGCCTCGTCGGAACTGTAGAGGACAATTCGTTCATCCAACTCGCTCAGAGGCTTCCATCCTATATCCCAACTCTGGAGGGGGACTTGGACGATAGAAGTGGGAGGCTCCACGTTCTCAAGTTGTCCATCGCCATGGAGGAGTCCATGTTGAAGGACTGCCAGGGCGTCACGGTCACGGCCAATAGCATCATAACTATAGGCTGTCTCAGCCAGAAGCCAAGGCTGATTACCGTTCAGGGCGAGGGCCCTCTCGAGAAACAGCAAAGCCTCACGAAACCGCCCCGAACGATTGTAGTCCTGAGCCAGCCGATAGAGAACCTGTACACCGTCGCTACGTTTCACGAGAGCTCTCAGCGGGGCTGCGTCTCTTTTATCGATAGGACGCGATGTCCGAAGAAGCTCCTTGAAATGGACCTCCTCCGGCGATAGAGGACTTTGAGGAGTTTCCTTTTTTTGAGCCAACCTACGTGTCTTCGAGACCGCCGGTTGAGATCTCTGTTTCGGGGAACGAGGCAGCTGAACTTGCTCCGTGGATCGTTTTTCCTCCTTGATCTTCTCAGAAGATACGATTATCGCAAGCTCTTCCTTCAGATTTTTCCCACTCAAGAGATCGGGGGATCCTGTCCTGTCCTGAACTGAAATGTCTGAAACCACAAGAGTCCAGCCCACATCCTCTGAACAAGGGAGAGCGTCCATGGAGATCCCTTTGTCGGAGGAAACGGGCACGAAAGGGGCACTCGCGATGTTTTTTATAGAGGGGAGCTCAGGCCCGACGGAGAGAGGAAGCTCCACGATTGATTCCTCAGATATCGGGACCTCAAAAGATGTCACATCATCGGAGATAACGACGGCCATGTCTGGAGAGATGTCGGGCTTGGAGGCTCCATTATGCAAACGGATTCTGGTCAGGGCCAGGAGAGTTTCCTTATCATCAGGCTTAAATCGCAGGACTTCTTTGTAGCTCTTCTCTGCCTGGTTGACGGACCCGAGATACATGAGGACGTCCCCAATGCGACGGTGAAGGTCGAAGTTCTCGGGGTCCAAACTCAGGGCACTATAGAAAGCATCCAAAGCCTCGGCACTTCGTCCCATACGAATCAAGGCCTCACCTTTTTTGATCGAAGCGTCCATTGGCAACGACATCCGTTGTTCGACCTGATCGTAGAGGGTCAGAGCATCTTTATACTCCCCCTTAAGAAAGGCTTGATCAGCCTTTTCCAAACGTTTTTGAGGAGAAGTATGGAATAGAAATGCTGCGACAGCAGCAACCAAAAGAAGCCCCCCTCCAAGCACAAGACGGCGTCTCCTCGTCGAAAAGGGGCTGGATTGTTCAGGGGGCCTTCCCTCTAATGGAATGGTTTCCGAACGAATCTCATCGGGACGTCCCAAGAAGGATGAGTCTTCTGGTTCATCGCGAGAGGAGAAGACGTCGCCACCAGGAGATACCTCGCCCTGGAACAAGAGCTGTTCCTCCTGAATTCCCACTTGATCAGGGGGAACGGCAAGCACTTTTTTCCCGAGGGAGGAGAGATCCTGCGACAATTCTTGAGATTCTGCTGAACTGGCCGAGTCCTCCTGAACAGGAGACACGAAAGAATCACCAGGATCCCGAAACTGATCGAAGGTTGCTTGGGGCTCAGGTTTAGGGACAACGGAAGCCCCTTCACGGAGAAAATCTATGGACGAGACGGGCACCGAAGGGAGCTCCTCAAAAAAGGGACGTTCGACAACAGGAAGCCCCATATCCGACGGATTCACCGTAGGCTGAGAGTCTCGAAGCCAAGCCTCCAGTTTTTTCTCCAAAAAGGTCACCTCCACATAGGTACGACTCGAACTGAAGATTATTCTAACACAAGGTCAGGCTCATTCGCCATGAATAGACGATCTTTATGATACCATTTGCCCATATGGACACAAAAACAGAGGAGGTTTATCCGTGAATCGATTCGTTCTACGTTTGACCATCGGAGTTTTGGTCCTTTTTCATGTGACGATAAGTTCTCTGGAAGCCAAGACGGTCTCCAGAGCCGAGGCCCTGTCCAAAATCGTGAGAGCTTTGTCTTTGCCCTTGGTACAGGGAACGAGAATATCCGACGTTCCATCGAATCATGCGCACGTACAGGCCATCGAATCGGCCTTCGCCATGGGGATTCTCTTTCCCTCTGATCGATTCTATCCCGATATCGCCATAAGCCGAGCCGAAGCTCTGGCCTTTGCCTTCAAAGCTATAGGCTGGGGACATGAGAGCGATCTGCTACGTACCCTTGATCCAACGGAATCAGATTTACCTCCCTACTTGGTACCTTTCGTAACCCTGGCTAAAGAAAGCTGGCCCAGCCTTCCAAAGACTTTTACCGCAGCACCAGGCAAAAATCTCACGAAGCAGGATCTGGACGATCTCGCTTCCTGGCTTGGAAAGTGTATGAGCTCAGGAATCCGATGGGAAAGGCGCATCGATCAATCAGGGCTGACTCTACTCCTCCATAGAGAAGGGGTAGGGCGCCCCTCCAAAGGATGGGCGGTTACCGTAACAGAGACGGTTATGAAAAACGAGGCAGAGATCTTGGCTCAGCGTTTTCGCTCACAAGGCCAGCCGTGTTATCTAGAGCGAGATAGCTGTACCATCTCAGTTCGTCTCGGCCCCTATAACAGTTACGTGGAGGCATGGCTCGCCGTACGGACTCTTCCATCAAAGTATAGATCGAGCTCAATCGTGCCAGTGGGAGGAGGAAGTAACGCCCTTTTCTGGGCCGCAGTGGTAGCTCCGGCCTCTAAAGCAAGCATCGTAACGGCCCCGGCCATCGGAGCCCTCACACTTCCTCTCAGCGTCATCGCCGAACAATCAGCAGCGTTGGCCGCTGTTAACGCTGGCTTTTTTTGGAAGGGACGGCCCGTCGGAGCGCTCGTCGTCAATGGGACGCCAGTTTCAGCTCCGTATAAAGATCGCTCAGCCATTGGCTGGAATCAAGAGGGGGAGGTGTCTTTCGGCAGTGGAAACTACGTTTTAAAGGCCAAGACGCCTTACGGAGAGGTTCTCGTGCCCTCGATAAACAGTTCGGTCAAGGAGGGCTTCCTCGGGTTCTTCACTCCACACTTTGGCCAATTCGCCACCAAAATAAAGGGGCAGGGGACCGAAATCCTCCTGGAAAAAGGTCACGTGTTGGCCTCCAGACAGAGTGTGAGGTCAAACCATTTTATGGAACCGAACCAGAACCTTCTCTTTTTAAAAACCAAAGCATTAGGGCCTTTCGCAAGCGCCAAAAGTGTTGATATGAAAATCGAATGGAAGGATCCCAACATGAAAGAGGCCGACCAGGTTATTCAGGCCGGCCCACTTTTATTGGGAAGTTCGAGAGGTTTGTCAGGCGAGTGGTTTTCCCAATCTCTTCTGGAAAAACGCCACCCTCGAACCCTCGTCGGATGGGATACAAAACACCTTTGGTGGCTTGTGATAGACGGACGATCATCGTGGCACAGCCTGGGGCTGACCCTGCCGGAAGCTGGGTATCTGATGAGACAGCTGGGCCTTTCTGATGCGCTGAACCTGGACGGTGGTGGATCGAGCCAGCTTTGGTGGAACGGCATCACCGTCAATAGCCCCTCAGAGGGACGGGAACGACCTTTGCCATACGCCGTCGTTTTCCGATAGCTAGTCTTTAGAACAGCTCTCGGCTTTGGGGTGAACACATCGAAACGAGAGCCGTCCCCGGGCTGCCCCCACTCGGGCCCTTCCCCCTTCAACGAGCCGACCATCCAAAATCATATCGGTAAGAGAGTCTTCCAGAAACCGTTGGAGGGTCCGTCTGAGGGGGCGTGCACCATATTGAGGCTGATATCCCTGTTCCAGAAGAAAATCCTTCGCCTTGGCTGATACGCTCAGGTGGATGCCCTTCTCGGAGAGGCGAGCTCGAACATCGTCCAGCATGACATCCACGATAGCCAGCATCTCGTGTTTACTCAACGGAGTGAAGATAACTTGTTCATCGATTCGATTCAGGAACTCGGGTTGAAATGCCTTGCGCACCTCCTCGTCGATGCCCTTTGTCACGTTGCTCCAGTCGGAAAATCCCTCTGTGTTTTCGGCGGAAAAACCGAAACCCTGGCGTTTAACGATGTTTCGGGCCCCTATGTTGCTGGTCATTATGACGACGGTGTTTCGAAAATCTACCGCCTGCCCTTGACCATCGGTCAAGCGCCCGTCCTCCAGGATCTGAAGCAAGATGTTGAATACGTCCGGGCTGGCTTTCTCCACCTCATCAAAAAGGATTACCGAATAGGGACGACGCCGCACTCGTTCGGTCAATTTGCCGCCGCTTTCATGTCCTACGTATCCTGGAGGGGCCCCAATTAGTTTAGAGACCTCATGACGTTCCATAAACTCGCTCATATCCAGGGTTATCAACGAATCCTCCGATCCAAAGAGAAACTCGGCCAGTGCCCTTGCCATCTCGGTTTTTCCGACTCCCGTAGGCCCCAGGAACAGAAAGCTTCCCACCGGACGTCTGGGATTCTTGAGCCCTCCCCGAGCTCGACGTATAGCCCGGGCCACAGCGGTCACTGCGGCATCTTGCCCGATCAGACGGTGATGGAGTTCCTCCTCCATGCGAATCAGCCGCTGAGACTCAGCCTCAGTCAGTTGCTGGACGGGGATCCCTGTCCACTCGGAGACGACTTTAGCCACATCGTCCTCGGTAAGAACCGGTACGGTTTTGCTCTGTATAACAACCCAGTCTCGACGGGATCGTTCCAGGTCATCAGCGACAGCCCTTTCATGATCCCGAAGGGCAGCAGCCTTCTCGAATGCCTGAGAATTAACCGCTAATTCCTTCTCTTTGCGAATACGATCAAGCTTGTTCTCTATCTCCCTCAGAGTTTCGGGAAGTTCCATGGTGTCAAGACGTACACGGGCAGCCGACTCGTCTATCAGGTCGATACTCTTATCGGGAAGAAACCGGTCGGTGATATATCGCGATGAGAATCGAACAGCGGCCTCCAGGGCTTGATCGGTTATGGTTACCTTGTGGTGGGATTCATAACGATCTCGAAGGCCCTCCATGATCCGGATGGCGTCGTCCCAGGTCGGCTCATCCACCTTGACGGGCTGAAAGCGACGCTCAAGGGCGGCATCCTTTTCGATGTGGCGGCGATACTCCTCCAATGTCGTGGCTCCAACGACTTGAAACTCTCCCCGAGCAAGGCTCGGCTTGAGGATGTTGGCCGCATCGATGGCTCCCTCTGCCCCGCCAGCCCCCACGATGGTGTGAATCTCATCGATAAACAGCACGACATCTTGACATTCTCGAAGTTCAATGACCAATTTTCGCATCCGTTCCTCAAATTCTCCTCGGTATTTGGTCCCAGCAACCAGATTCCCCATGTTAAGCTGAATAACCCGCTTGTCCCGAAGGCCTTCGGGAATGTCTCCAAGCAGAATTTTTTGAGCGAGGCCCTCCACTATGGCCGTTTTTCCTACTCCAGGATCACCGATAAGAACTGGATTGTTCTTGGTACGACGGGAGAGGACCTGGATGACCCTCCGAATCTCTTTAGCTCGACCGACGACAGGGTCAAGCTCCCCCTTCCCCGCCATCTCCGTCAGATCCATTCCCGATTGATCCAGAATGGGAGTTCGGTTTCGAGCTTTTTTCTCCTTGAAGCTGGCGGCAACGCTGTCGGTGCCTCCTCCCGATATAAACCGCAAAATCTCAGTTTTACCGTATTCAGGTTCAAGCCCCATAGAACGAAGCACCTGGACTGCCAGCCCATTACCCTCCGCGAAAAGCCCTAATAGCATGTGTTCAGTACCCACATAATTGATGCCCATATCCCGAGCCTCGCGAATGGAGAGGTCCAGAACCCGCTTTGCCCGAGGACTTAAAGGAAGATCCTTAGGAATCTCAATGGGATCATTCAGGGAGACACTGGACTCTAAAGCAGCGATCAGGTCGTTCAGGGAGATACCGACGGACGTCAAAATTTGAGCGGCCATGCCACCTTGCTCCATCGCCAGTCCTATAAGGAGGTGCTCCGTTCCGATGATCTCGTGTCCCATCCTAAGAGCTTCCCGATGAGCCAGCTGAATGACTTTTTTACTTCTTTCTGTAAAAAACTGCCACATGGACTTTCCTCCGTTATGACAGGACAAGGCTTCGGAGCATTCTCTTGAGGAGTTCCGCCTGAAGGGCGTTCCGTTTATACTGAGAAATGTCGAAGACCGATTCACCCATATCGCTCACATGTCGAAGAGCCACCTCGATAAGGAGACGCTCTCTCAGATTCAACAAACCTCTGGACTGGAGCGATATAAGAAGCCGGCGTGCTTCCTGCTCGGTGATCACATCGCCCACCAGATTTTCCAGATGGCGCACTCGATCCTCAGGCATGTCATAACAAATCCGAAGGATACGGATATATCCATGGCCTCCTCTTTGACTCTCGATCAGGTATCCTCGCTCGGGAGTAAAGCGACTTCGAAGCACGTAATTTATCTGACTGGGAACACAACCAAAACGTTCGGCAAGTTCCTTACGACGAAGAGATATGCCGTCCTCGTCGTTTTCCTCAATAAGTTCGATGATATGACTTTCTATGACCTCGGTGAGACTTCTCACGCCTATCTCCCCTTATCCACTCAAATGATGAACGGAGTTATCATACTGCATTGGTCAAAAATAGTCAACATCTCCCCTTAAAACCACAGTTCTCTACCTTTTCCTCCTGACCGGCTACAATTCGCCTCAGGTTGCTTCTATGCCTCCAGGTAGAGAGAAGGGAGAGGAAAAGGCCGGCCCAACCAAGTGAAGGGGAGATCAAAAACAAAAACAGGGCCATGGCATACAGGGAGCCCACGGAAGCCAGGGAGACGTACCTGGTAATCCGAAGCAATCCCCACCAGACCATTCCCGCCAGAGGTATCGCTATCATAGAACCCCACGGAGCCGAGAAGAACAGGGTACCATACGTTGTGGATACTCCCTTGCCCCCTCGGAAACCCAACCAGACTGGGTAGTTATGCCCAAAAACCGAGGCTACAGCGACCAAAGCGACGAGAGTATCGGAGCCCCCCCAGTATCCGACCATCAGGACCGCGAAGCCCCCCTTCAACATGTCGGTGAGAGCAACGATAACAGCCCATCGTCTCCCCATGAGACGCCCCAGATTGGTGGCCCCGACGTTTCCCGACCCCAGAGTTCGAATATCAACACCTCGGAAGCGGGAGGCCACAACATAAGCCGTTGGGAAAGAGCCAGCCAAATATCCCAGAATGAGCCAAAGAAGATAGTTGAATATCATAATCGTTCATTCCTCTTTTTTCTAAAGGCATAGGCATCGGCAATCCGAACGCCTTGCTCTGTGACAAAAGCCGAATCAATATCCAGAAGAAGCAGTTCTGGCTCGGAAGATGCAAGGATCGATATTTTAACGACCTCGTGAGCTAACGAGCGAAAATCAAGAGATTCTCTCCCTCTCAAACCGGAAAAAAGCCGATATCCCTTCAAGCTTTCGACCATGCTCAAGGCTTCCTGAAAGTCCACGGGGACGAGGCGGAGAGCCAGGTCCTTCGTCACATCGTACAGAGCCCCTCCAAGGCCGACTGCGACTACGGGACCAAAAACAGGATCTCGCTTGACGCCGATCATGCATTCGATCCCCTCCTCCACCATCTCCTGGACCAACACTCCGTCAATGACAGCATCAGGACAGGATCGATGGGCCCGTTCCAGGATCCGGCCATAGGCGTTTTGCAACTCCTCCTCTGTCCGGAGATCAAGAGCAATCCCCCGAGCAGCCTTCTTACTGAAGATATCGGTGGAGACAACCTTGATGACCACCGGATATCCCAACGTTGTGCCGGCCTCCAGGACTTCCTCCAGAGAACGACAGAATTTTTGACGAACCAAAGAAAGACCGTAAGCATCGATGAGACGTGTCGCATCATGCTCGTTCAGGTTCTGGGGAAAGGCCTTCAGAACAGGCTGTGTAGTGGAAGTTCCTTGACGAACCGGGGGTACCGGTGCTTTGAAGGCGTTCAGGTAGGCGGCCACAGCCCGAGCACATCGTCGAGGGCTTTCAAAAAAGGGCACCCCGCATTGAGAGCATGTCGAGAGCTTTAGGAGAGCGGAAAGGGACCAACAGAGTACAGGTTTTTTCAGGGTACAGCTCATCCGTCGTATCGAATCCTCTACGTTTTCAGATAACGGCGAAGGCAAAGCGGGGATGGCCAGAATAAGAATGTCGGCATCGTCTCCACGATCCAAAGCATATACAAGCTCTTCCAGAACACTCGACGTGTTCGATGTCCTTCGAGATGTAGAAACCATAAGAGATTGAGGAGTATCAGCAGCGAGAAGATGAAGAGATCGTTCGACATCCCTGGGCAATACCGCTATCGTCAGTCCTGCCGAGACACAAGCTCTTGAGAGCAGGGTACCCATGCCGTCCGAAAGGGGAAGAAGCGCCACAGCACCTCGTGGTTGAGGTCGAGGAAGACGCTCGACCACGAGACAAAGATCAAGCAGATCCTCCACGTCCTCCAGAAGAATCAGTCCGAATTGATCAGCGATAGTTCGCCATACCCCGTCGTCCGTGGTCAACGCCGTGTCTGATACATCTCCATGTCCTCGGAGAACGGCGAGAGGGACGCCTCTGTCATGGGCTTCCCGAGCCATGTCGAGGAAAGCGGAGCCCTCCGAAAGAGTCTCGATGCAGACCACGAGAAGATTTATTTCGCCGTTTTTCAGAAGCCACCGACCGATCCAAGCCGTCGTTTTATCGAATGGTATACCCGTGGTAATCCCGTATCTAAAGGGTATTCCGGCTGATGCCGCAGCGGCCATGATTGAGACTCCAACGGAGCCGTTTTGGGAGATACACCCGATTCTCGACGAGCTCTCTAAAGGAAATTCGGGAAGAGCTCCATTACTCACGATCATTAAATCGGTGATAAGCGAAAACCCAAGAGGCAGAGGGCCGAAGATACCTGTCCTTAGCACCTCGATGCCCTCAGTGAGCAAAAAAATCCAGGGGATTTTTTTCCGACAGCAGACCTCCAGTATGACATCGGACGCCTCTACCACAAATGCGACGTCAGGGACCTGCGACGAGCTCTCGAATTCTTCGATCTCATCTGTCCCCCAAGCAGATAAAGAAGAAGAGATCTCTCCCCTTTGAGAAATCCGCACACCTTCAGATGTGTTACCTCCCAAAATGACAAGGTTTTCAGGATGGAAGAGTCGCTCTACATCTGGTACAGCAACGAAAAAGGTTTCAGTCCATGACATCAAATGAGCACCCTCTCTCATAGCGACTCAGGCGTGATCTACGAGATAATCGAACTTCAATGTATTTCGGGTTCTCCACTGATCAGGGTGATTCAGCTCAATAGTTGGACAATAAAAAAAGCGAGGACCCACTTCGGGACGTCCCCGCCAGATATCTACGAAGCCCTTTATTTTTTTTTGCACCGCTTCCCCTTGCACGTGACATTCACCTTTTCTTTCAAACCTTTTCCAGGGCGAAACACCGGGACCTTCTTTGCGGGGATAGCCACGGTCTTGTCAGGATTCTGGGGGTTTCGTCCAATTCGAGCTGCCCTCTGCCGAATCTCGAACGTTCCAAAACCAACCAGCTGAACCCGCTCACCGGAGGCCAACGCATTAGCAAGCGAATCCCAGACTGCCGAGACGGCCCGAGCTGCATCGCTCTTCTTCAAACCAGTTTTTTCCCGAACTGCATCGATAAGCTCCATTTTTGTCATTCCAACACAAACCTCCCTAATCATTACAGCCTTACACTGATGTATAGAATAATTGTACTCTTCGAACCTACGTATATCATTGAGCGGAGAATCGAAAGGGATACCCGATCACTCCCTTTCTGGATCATCCATCTCCAGAAGCCTGAGCAACCTCAGTGCATACCTCAAATCCGAAGAGTTTAAGCCGCTCTCGAACCCGAACCCTGCGTCGCCCCCTCCCTCGGCATGCCAAAACACCGTGTTGTGAACCAGTTACCGAACGAGCTCTCGATGCCTTTTTCGCAACGCTCAATTGATTCACCTCGCTAAGGATATGGTGTAATTAGGCTCTCTTTACTCTCATTATACATATCCTCCAACTTGAATCAAGCACAAAAAACATCCCTGTAAAAATACCGTTGCGCACCCTGCCCTTAAGGGTTACCCAGGGGCCGTCCCTGCTTCTCCAGATAGTCGTTAAGGGCCTTTGTGATGGCCTCCTCGGCCAAAGACGATACATCCTTTCTTGAGGAAGCGTACAAAAACAGAGTAAAAGAATCAAAAATTGCGTCTCCGTTGCAGCTGAAAAGTGGCACTGTGACGTGGATTTTTGCATCATAGATCCACGCCCTCTAACCTTTTGGACAAAATCCTGTACCGTTTCGAGAGAGGAGAAAGCCGAGGAATTGATTGAGATACCTAACGGGAAGGAGGAGGATACCCTGTGATCGAACCAGCGATACCGCTGAACATGATCTTTAGAGGTATCCTCGAATGAAAAGAAAGCGAAAGAGTTAAACTCTCTCGCTTTCTTCACGTTTTTGTCCGTTCTTATTTATTTAGGATCAGCGGGATTGGAGAGGGCTCCATAGCCCACGTCCTCAAGCCACCAGGTAGGATATCCGACACCTTCCTGGGTTCCTTCCTCAGTCATGACGTACCCATCGCAGTATTTGCCGACCAGAGCGTCACCCAGAGCCCACCAGGCTTTCTCCACCTCGACCATGGCCTTGTCGGTATACTCAGTGACGAGGGCGACGGCCTTCTTGGGATTCTTTTTGTACATGTCCATAGCCTTGGATGACACGTCGGGAATCTCCTTAAAAAATCGGGACTCGAACCGCTCCTGTTCAGCCTGGATGTCCTTGATTATGTAGTTCCACTTAAGAGTAGCCCAGTTGCTCACGAAGTTGAAGGCCCACCATGCGCTCTCCCTGTCCATTTTGTGACGAGTTCCTGTGGCCCAGCTCTTGGGAACCTCGGTAACACCGCAGAAGATAGGCACATACACGGTGGTCAGAGGCTGATCCTCTCCAAACCAGAGAATACCGCCCACGGGGTCGGGACGATCAGCCCAAGACTGGGCAACGTGGCTGTACGAGCAACGGAAGATGCTGATGTTTCTCTCCCAGTACACGTGCTCCATTCCCTTGGGACGCTGGTCCATGTTGGGGCGATAGACCACAGGGCACTCAAAGGGACCGCCGGCCTTGGTCTTGCCCAGGTCGTAGGGAGTTCCCTGGTAATGATCCCGGTTGATGGCGATAAGATCCTGGACCGACACCTTTTTATCGGGTTTCACGGATAGAGGATACTGGGCAGCGGTAGAACTGAGTTTCAGCGAAGGTGCCAGAAGGCTCAGAACCCGCCATTCCCTCCGTGAACAGACAGGAAGGTAAGCGTTATCCTCGGCGGGCATGTAGGCCCTGTTGAACTCGAAGGTCTCGCCATCTTTCCACCAGCCCATCTCTTTGGCGAAGGATCTGACGTTCTCCGACCACATGTACTTATCGGGATCGTCGAAGTCCACGGCACCGATCCGGGAACGGTTAGCGATGACGCTCACGTGATTGTCGGGGATCCGGGCGGCGACCCACACGGCCCCTGGTTTGCCGCTCTCAGGAGTCCAGAGAGGCCCCGGGCCAGCGATCTCGAAGAGCCATACCTCGTTGCCGTCAGAGAGACACAGCCCCTCACCGGCATCGCCGTATCCGTACTTCTCGGCCAATTCACCCATGACCTTCACGGCTTCCCGAGCCGTCCTGGCTCTCTGAAGCGCAAAGACCTCCAGCATTTCGATCATCATCCAGCCGTTATCGCAGTAGAGCTCCTCCCGACCACCCCACGTGGCCTCACCGATCATGAGCTTGTGTTCGTTCATGAAGGGGTAGCCTACGTTGAAGTAGGTGTATGTCTCCTCCACCTGAGGGATGGTACCTACCTCGATGAGTTTTTTGGTGGGGATGGTCTGGTAACACAGGTTCTTGTACACCGAAGCCGTGGAACCGGCACCCCATTTTTTCCCCGGCACGATCTGAATTCTCTGGTCGTACCATCCATCTGCCGTATGACTGACCATGCTGGATCCATCAACCGTAGCGCCCTTTCCGACCATCATAGCCGTGCAGGCCATGGCTCCTCCTGCCACGATGAGCGACAGAGCAACGATACCCGATAGCACGCCAAAACTCTTGAAGACTCCTCTTGCTCTCATAACATAGACCTCCTGACGATATGCTATTATGTCGCCTTTGACGCCTCTTGTATGGAACAGATCTTACAAAGATACACGTATCATATCATCACACGTCAATCAAAGAAGTTCCCCACAGTTTTTGTAGGGAATCGTGCTCTTAAAGAACTTTTTGACCGAGTGAGTCCACAAAAAGGTTTACTCTTCTCTGGGAAGAGTTTGTCGTGTACAATGTCTGCTACAAGAAGTAAAGAAAGGTTTTGACGGGAACTATGTGGAACGAATTTCTCTGGGGGGGCATGATGCTGCTCAATTTCGCTGGCATCATGGTTATGTACCGGCTGTGGGGCAAGCAGGGACTTCTGTGTTGGATTCCCGTATCGGTGATCGTGGCGAACATTCAAGTGGTCAAGCTCGTCTCTCTCTTCGGGATTACGGCTACTTTAGGCAATATCGTCTACGCCTCAGCCTTCCTGGTAACCGACATCCTGTCGGAAAATCACGGGAAAAAGGACGCCAGACAGGCGGTATATATCGGTTTTTTCTCACTTGTGGTGATGACCACGATGATGAACCTGGCCCTGTGGTTTACCCCTCATAACGACGACTTTGCCCAGAGCGCCCTATCGACGATCTTTGCGATCATGCCTCGACTTACAGTAGCGTCCTTTCTGGCGTACGGTGTCTCCCAACTTCACGACGTATGGGCTTTCCACTGGTGGAAGACCCATACAGGAGGTCGCCATCTCTGGCTGCGAAACAACCTATCGACCATGGTATCCCAAGGATTGGACAGCGTTATATTCACCATTGTAGCTTTTTATGGTACTGTGCCCATCAAGGCACTGGCAGAGATCGTCCTCTCCACCTATGTCCTCAAATTCATCGTTGCAGCCTGTGACACCCCCTTCGTCTATTGGGCCAAACGCATTCACCGAAACGAGAGATAGCGGGTACCCTGATAAAGGAGACGACCTAAGAGAGTCTCTCCTCTTAGGTCGTCTCCTTGTCTCGTGCCACATATGCCCTCACGGTTCCATCCTCGGACCAGAAAAGGGCCATTACCAAAGGGTGTCGAATCTGGCTTGCCCTGATAATAGGTCTGAGACTCTCCCCGTCTCGGCGCATCCCATACAGTTGAGTGGTGGTGACTTCAATCGCATCAAATTCCCGACGTAACTTATCGATACTCAGAGGAAAAACGTCCGCTGTCTTTAAAAGATCGCTCCAAAGCATCCTATCATCGTTGCTCAGAAGATCGACCAAAGACATATCGTTCTCCGCTTGCGAAGGCGGTGGTTCCTGAAAGGGCGACAATTTTCTCTCTCTCTCGTTTTTCGTCTCCGCCGCTCGACGAGAAAGATTCCAGGACGACGGAGCACCCACGGTCACATTCTCCCCTCGAACCTGCAATACCTCCAGAAACCTCAGATCATCCACGAGAGAGTTCAGGGCCTCTGTAGGATCATCGGAAAAAAACTCGCTGAGATTCTTTAGTGACGTTTTCTCCCCTCTCCACCTCAGAAGAGAAATGGCAACGACGATGCCCCATTCTTGGAGTCTCAGTCCTTGAGGGGGACAGACCGAGAGAAGCTCCCGAACCAGATCCTCTCTCAAGGTGACCTCGGGCGGGGAGGATACGGGGACAGCCATCCCCCGAACATCGTCCCCCTCGGTGAGATATTTACGCAGACTCGGTCGCTTCTTTGCCATTACGTTTTTCCCTCTCTACGAATTCTTCAGCGAGAAGACGGTAGTCCCGAGCTCCATTACAGTTCTTGTCATAACTCAGGACAGATACTCCAGCACCGCTGGCCTCAACTATACTGATATTTCCCCTGATGTATCGCCGATAGAGCGTATCTCCGAAGTAGTCGGAAACCTCCTTTTGCACCTCTCGATTCATGACAACCTTGGAGTTATGTCTCGTCAGGACGACGCCTCCCACGGTAAGTTTTTTGTTCAATCTCTTCTGGAATAACTTCACCGTGGAGTCCAGGAGTCGGATCCCTGCCAAACTGTAAAACTCGCTTTCCAGGGGAACCATGATCTCATCAGCAGCAGCCAAAACGTTTCTGGTGAAGAGTCCCAGCTGTGGAGGACTATCACAGAAGATGTAATCGTACTGCTGAAGGTTCTCAGCTTCCAGCGACGAACGAAGCAGACTGTCCCGTCCCGGTTCCCGCTCAAGCTGAAGCTCCGCTACCGCGAGATCAAGACTACTTGGGATGACGTCCACTCCCTCACGACGAATCGCCAGATCAGACAGTGACAGATCCCCAACGAGAAAATCGTACACGTAGGGGGCCCCATCGGAGACCGATATGCCCCATCCAGAGGACAGGTTACTCTGGGGATCCAGATCCAAGGCGGCAATCCTGTATCCTTTGGAGACAAGAGCCACCGCGAGGTTCTGACACAGGGTGGTCTTGCCAACCCCTCCTTTAAGATTACAAAAGCCCAGTATTTTCATCGAGATCCTCCTACTTGGATCGATAGGAATAGGCGAGTCCGTCAAAAGGTTTGGGTACCGTCCACGTCGCCAGGTGCATCCACCCCTTTTGAAGTTCCAGGGTGTTCAGATGAACTGGAAAGACGAAATCCTTCATATTCACTATTGGCTGGGTCTTCTGGAGAGCCTTGTCCACTATCGAGGATTGATCGTCATTGTTGATCCGAAATTGGTATCGATCCAACCATAGCTCGGCACCCTCTCGAAGCTCCAAGCGTCCATCCAGATCGACCTTGATCCGAAGATTAACAGGACGATGAACATGATAGTACCCACTGGCCGATAGTCCCCCGGGCAGAAAGCGAACCGACATGGATTCCCAACAGCCATCATCGTCCTCTACGACCAATCCTTTAAGGAACTGGTTAAGATCCGAATCGGATATGGATGCATCCAAGTAGCCTCGAAGGACGCTTCGAAGTTCTTTAGGGCCATCGTCGTTCCAAGCCTCGACAGGTCCGAAATCACTGAAAGCCGCCTCAAGCGAAATCGACGAAAAACGAAGCCCCTCCAGAGAGGGTCCCACAGCTTCAAAATATATATGCCGCACCGTACCATCGTTGGGTACTTTTTCATCGAGGATCATACGTGCCTCCTCAGGCGACATCATCGCTACAAGCCACCGAAAGAGTCGAGTCTCTCGATCTGAAGCGGCGACATCCCCTACAAAAGATCGTTCGGTTCCCCATGCGGTAACGACTGATACGGCGCTTATGACGACAAACATGAACACCACAAGGCGTTTTTTCATTACCAAACACCTCCATCTGAGTTTCTTCTCTGGAGTTTATTCTACTACGAACGGCGAGAGGTTCAAAACCAATAAAGCCAAGCACAAAAAAGGAGGAGCTCGTCAGCGAGGCCCTCCTTAACGCGAACATACTCAATGAGTCTACAAGGTATAACTCCACCCCGGCAGTTTATCCCGAACAAGGGGAACCACGTTGATGACTCGTCCCTTAAGTTCCTTGTTCTTGAACGTCACTCGATAGGTTTTAGTGACCTGGTCATTCTTATCCAGTTCCTTGACGACAATCACGTGTGTCTGGCCTGCTATGGTGATGGCCCCCCGATCTCCGTCAACCAAGTACATGGGCTCTCCATCCTCGTCATCCACGAAGACCTCCACAGCCTCAAAAGCCGGATATGCCTGCCCCTCATGGACAAATTTCCGGTTATCTATCAAGACGTCGTATGCCTTTCCTTGGTTGTAGCAGAAGACAGCCACCCCGACCAGGCACGCTACAATGAGAACATCCACAAAAATCTGTCTCGACCTCATACCGCCACCTCCCCTATTTAGGATCGACCGCTACGCCTCGAAGGCCCTGGCGCGCTCGTTCTTTATCCTTATAGCGACGCCAGGCGTGGAGCACCAGAGCCAGAGAAATGATCCCGTACGAGACGAATACACGGAAATACTCCCCAAGCTGAGCCTGACCTATGAGGTATTTCCCTGCCATAGGAGAGACCACAAACATGAGGTGAAACAGGACGACCCCAAGGAAGACGTTGAAGATGGAAGCCCGTGAGACGCTGGCTCCCCCTACAAGCAAGGAAGCGATAGCAAACATCCCCGCCTGCTCGTGGCTATTGTAGGTGTTCATGGTACCTATGTTCTGAAGGAAGATGATCTGTCCATAACACGCCAGGACCGTGGATATCACGATGGAGATAAGGCGGGTTCGCTCCACTGGAATACCGGCGGACCGAGCCACGTTCATATCCTGACCGACAGCCCTCATATCCTGCCCCAGTTTGGTTCGCCGGAACCAGACCACGAACAGGCAGAACAAGCCGATCACTATAAATGTAGCCAGAGGCACCTCGACCCCATGAAGGTTCACCGGAATCAAGTTATCCAGACACTTTCGAATGCCCTCCAGGTTCGTCACGTTTCGGATTCCGTAGCCTCTGGAGAGAACCATCTTGGGATTCGTGATAGGGACGACACTGCCAAAGCCATAGAGGACAATAAGCTGATAGACCCCGTTCATAAAGAAACCCAGGATAAACGAGGTCACCATCTCTCGCCCCTTAGCCTTGTTCAGGACAACTCCGCAGAGCCACCCCAAGGCAATAGCGAGAGGCGTGGAGATGATCGCCGCCAAGAGCATCCCCGGGACACCCACGACGTTCCAGTCACTGATAAAGATCAGGCCTATCTGACCCGCCATGGCACCCAAAACCATCCCAAAATTAAGCCCCATGCCAGCCATAATGGGAATCAGCAGGGACAATACCAGAAAGGAATTTCGGGAGAGCCGGATCAGCATCTCCTGAAACAGATACCCTCCAGAAAACTGAGAGATAGGGATAGCAAAGGCACTAACCGCAAGAAAGACTATAGGAACTGCATTCTGGATGAGCAGATGCTTGAGAGTATCGGTTTTTTTATTCATGACTTCACCTTCACAACTCGGGTCAGGGCATAGAGGATCATACCGTTGGAGACGATGATTCGGATGACCTCCGACATGTCGGTCTGGATCATGCTGTTGATGACCGACGGCGTCATGGTGAGGATCCCCTGAAAAAGGATCGTTCCCACGATAACGTTCATGATGGTGGCCTTATGAACCGACGCTCCCCCGATAAGGATAGCCGAGACCGCAGGAAAGGCCATAAAGAATGGCCCCATGTAGAGCTGGATAAAACCAAAACTCTGTTCATAGATGATGATCCCAATGGCGCCAAGTATCGTCGAGAGAACCACAGAAACGATCCTCATTCTGTCTATATTAACCCCCGAGGCCCGAGCATACTCCGGGTTCGATCCCACGGTGGTCATAGCCGTACCGGTTCTGGTCCTCATGAAAAGCCACATGAGAAGGCACATGAAGGCAAAGAACAGGAACATTCCCGTCGGCACGTAGAAAAACTCCCCAACCTGAAACGCCCCCAGATTGCTGATGGCCGACTGCCAGAACCCCTCAACCGAGATAGTGGTTCGAAGCCCCTTGCCCGCGTAGCCCCAGACCATGTTCGAGCTTCGATAGGGCAGGACAAGCCACATGATGCACATAAAGGCCACGGACGAGAACCCCACGTACGTGGCGATCATCATCTCGCTTCCCTTGACCTTGTTCAGAAGTAGACCATAGGCGACACCAAGGAGAGCAGCGATGGGAACAGCTACAGCCATAGCGAGCAGGATTCCTGGAATGCCGGAGATACCCGCTTCAATGCTGGTCACAGCTCCCAGAAGACCGGCGATAATCCCCAGAGGCAAGCCGAAGTTCAGCCCACACCCTGCCTGGATCATGGGCACCATGGCCAGGACCATGACGCCGTTCATGCCGAAACGCACCAGGGTATCGCTGAAAGACGCGTCAAGACGAACCCCCACAAATGGCGCCAGGACGAACAGAGAGAGGAGGAAAAGACCGATGATGACCCTTGGCCAGCCTGCGTTTTCTATGAATTTTTTCAAAGTCTCCACTACACCGTCACCTCCTCCGCGTCCTTAACGGCACCGAGCATCAGTATGCCAAACTCCGTGGACGGATCGGTGGCCGGTCGGATACCGGCAATTCGCCCCGAGTCGACGATGGCAATTCGATCACAGACGGACCGAAGCTCTTCCAGCTCAGATGAAACCATAACGACGGTCGTCCCGTATTTTTCGTTATAAAACTTCAGGGTATCCAGAACAACCTTTTTAGCCCCCACATCGATCCCTCTGGTTGGCTCAGACACAAACAAAAGCTTAGGCCTTGTCTCAAAAGCTTTGGCAAGACAGACCTTCTGCTGGTTTCCTCCAGAGAGCTCCTGGACGGGTTGATGTGCCCCCATACATCGAATCTCAAGAGACGAGATATAGTCCTTAGCACATTGGTCGATAGCATCCTCATCCCGAATTTTCACCAGTCCCCCAAAAACAGGCTTGAGAAAACGTTCCTGCATCTGAAGAGCCGTGAAGGTAATGTTCCACGATATGGGTTCCTCCAAAAGCAGCCCCACACCACGACGATCCTCGTACACCGCCGACATTCCAGCCTTCAGAGAACTGGTTGGCTCGTTCAAAACGATGGGTTTGCCCTCGAAGACGACGGTTCCCCCAGCGGGAAACATTCCCATAATCCCGTTGGGTATTCCTAATTTTCCCTGTCCCGCCAGACCACCGATACCGAAGATCTCCCCTTTTCTGATCTCGAAGGAGACGTCTCGAACCGTCTCGCCGGGCATGTCGACCCATAGGTTTTTCACGGACAGTATGGGATCCCCCAGGGTTCGTCCCGAGGAGTCGGAACGAGCGAAGGCAGAGGAGACATCCCGCCCCACCATGCTTGAGGCTATAGCCATAATATCCGTATCATCGGGCAGTGTCTCCAAGACAACCTCACCATCCCGAAGAACCACGATCTTATCGCAGACGTCCAGAATCTCCTGCAATCTGTGGGAGATGAAGATGATGGAGATCCCGAGTTCAGCAAGGTGCCTCATGGAGGACAGGAGGATGTCGGCCTCCGATTCGGTGAGAACTGCCGTGGGCTCGTCTAAAACGAGAAGCCGGGTGTTCTCCTTGTCGATCTCCCGAGCAATCTCAGTGAACTGCTTGTATCCTACTGGGAGCTCAGAGACCAGAGCGTCTGGGTCCAGGGAGACGTTCAGCTTATCGATAGCCTTACGTCCCCGATCGATCATTGCCTTGCGGTCCAAGGTCCTGAGCCTGTCGCCACAAGCCTCGACCAAGGGGGTATACTGTGTTGACTCCCGGTTGAGCACCACGTTTTCCGCCACGGAGAAACCGGGAATCAGGGAGAACTCCTGATGGACCATGCCGATGCCTGCCTTCAGGGCATCGAAGGGAGTGTTGAAGGTCACTTTTTCGCCGTCGATGAAGATATTTCCCTCGTATCCGCCGGTCGTGTGGATCACAGTCATGCCGAAAAGAATGTTCATCAGGGTGGATTTGCCAGCTCCGTTTTCGCCGACAAGGCCCAGGATCTGACCTTTGTCAAGAGTGAAGTTGACGTTTTTCAACACTCGGTTGTTGAAGTAGGCTTTACCGATACTCTCCATTTTCAGGAGCGGTTCCGATGCCATACAATTCACCTCGCCATTCAGACACGTAACAGATAACAGCCAGAGACCTGCCCGAATAAAATTCAAAACATCAAAAAACGAAACACTACATGCGAAGAAGGATAAGGAAAGGGATAAAGCTTAAAAGGGAAGAGGGGAGAGTCGCTCCCTTCTCCCCTCGTTTAAAAACAGACCGCGCCAATTCGCCAATTGTCTTATTTCACGGAGAAGTACTTCTCTGGAACCTCAACACTGGTCATGCCGAGGAACCCCGTGCCGAAGATATAAGTATCCTGATAAAGAAGCACGTGGTTCTTCTTTTTCACGCCAGTTTGGATGTCGGTATAGTAGCTCCCATTCCACTGAGCGCCAGGAGTCAGCTCTGAATAGGCAGCAAATAGGTTGTTCAGTTTAAACTTCCTGCGGAAGTTCTTGTGGTCGATGCCGTTATCCACACACTGACGACCAAACTCCACAAGGGCTGCAGAGTTGGTGTAGCCATAGGAGAATGCCCAGGTCCCCATACGCCCTTTACCACCATGGTCGTTAACTGCCTTCTCGACCCGCTTGAGAATCGCGGGGAAGTCGCCCTTCACGTCGGCCAATTCAACACCCAAGGCACCGGGATAGCCCATGAGAGGCGAGGGAAGGTCGGCCTCGATGAAAAACCCACCGCCCTCGGCGATCCGCTTGAGCAGAGGCTCGGTGTGAGCGTCGTTGGTACAGAAGAAGGCAGTCTTCTTGCCGTATTTGTCGAGCCAGGCAGGCACCTTCTCCAGAATAAACTGCTGAGCTCCAGCCACACCCACGTCGCTGGTCGGGTCGGGAGCCGTCTCAAAGTGGAACTTGACGCCCAGATCCTTACAGGCTTCGGCCATGATGTTACGTCGACGGGAGAGAAGCTCATAGCTCATGTGGCGGGGGAAGGAGATATGAACGAAGTCCGTAGCCCCAAGCTTCTGCGCGGCAGCTACAATGAGATAGCCTCGAGCGATGTTGTCGCAGTTGATGGCCAAGTCAGCGACCGACTCAATAACGCCGGGATCCTCATGGGCCTCACCGGCGAAGAGAAGGATATCGTCCCTCTTCTCACGAATGCGCCGGAACGCTTCGGTAGTGCCCGGAATCCCCTGGTTGACGATAACCACCTTCATCAGAGGGTCGTCAGCAAACGAGGCGATCTGAGAGATCGTGGTCTCCATCTCCTGCATGAAATTATCAGGATAGGTGATGTGTTTGATCATTCCCCCATCAGCCACATCGCCGTACTTGTCAATCATCGCCTCAGCACCCCGAAGGTCGTCCTCCGACTGAGACACGGTCCCCGTACAAATACCGATATGAAACTTGGCGTCAGCAAAGACTGCGGACGCTGCAACTGCAATGAGACACATACTGAGCAATACGACGATAGATCTCTTCATAATAATCGGCCCCCTTAGATAAAATTAACTCTCTACATCATATGGCATCTTATAAGATCCACGCATACTTGTCAAACGAGAGAGCCTCTCAAATGATCAAGAAAAGCACAATTTTTAGTTAGCGTCACGTCTGTAGGGTTTTGTCGCCTTTTGTGCCATTTCAAAAAACTCCAGATCACAGAAAAATCAAGAGATACATTTTGTCTCATGAACAACCTTCTCAGTTGAGTCGAGGAACTATGCGCGAGGCAAGCCACGAAACGGCGACGATTTTGAGCCCATCTCCTGGAAGAAAAACAAGGCATCCAACCTTAAAAGCCCCCCAAAAGGTCATCTCCACCCCTGAAATACGGGTCAGGATAAGATAGAGCCAGGGAATTCCCAGGAGATAGATAAAAAGGCTCCCTGCGAACGTTGCTACAAGAAAATTTTTCATGACAGGAGGGCGGCGTTCCATGTATTTCCCCACGGTCCAAGCACAGAGGACGAAACCCAGGAGGAATCCAAACGTCGGTGACAGAATGTAGGATGGACCAGCACCGGAGGTAAAGACTGGCACACCCATCAAGCCTGTGAAGATGTAAAGAGCCTGGGAGAGAGCCCCGAGCCTCGCCCCCAGAAGACAGCCAGCCACCAGGGTGAAAAAAGTCTGCAGAGAGATAGGAGCCGGTCCTAAAGGAAACCGAAAAAATGCTCCCACGGCGGTACATCCAGCCAAGAGAGCTACCAAAGCCATATCCTTCGGTCGTATCTTCAAAATATAAAACCTCCCGTCAGCGGATTTTCAACACAACTGAACGGGAGGATACATGTTTACGAACCTATTGTCAACCTAATAGTTTTATTGTCACCTTTTGCCTAACGTTTTTTCGGTCCCCATCGTCGTCCCAGTCCCTGAGTGATGCGATCGATGACGATCGCCATAATGACGATACTTATTCCCGATTCAAAACCTCGTCCCACGTCAATCCTATTGATGGACAAAAGGACCTCCTGACCAAGGCCTCTAGCACCGATCATGGCGCAGACGACCACCATAGCCAGAGCCATCATCGTCGTCTGGTTGACGCCTGCCATAATTCCCGGCATGGCCAGAGGAATTCGAACTTCCTTCAGGAGCTGCCACCGAGTAGCACCATAGGCAATTGCGGCATCCTGAGCAGGCTTAGGGACCTGTCTGAGTCCCAGAGCCGTCAATCGAATCACCGGCGGCATGGCATAAATAAGGGTGGCGAACACCGCAGGAACCTTCCCAAGCCCAAAGAACATCATGGCTGGTATGAGATAGACGAAGCTGGGCATGGTCTGCATACCATCCAAAAGGGGCTTCATGAAGGCCGATGACCGAGGAAATTCGGCGATGAGGATGCCTAAGGGAATCCCAAGCACAAGGGCAATGAGCACCGATGTGACGATGATGGAGAGAGTCTCCAGAGCCAAGGCCCAAAGGCCGAACAGACCGATACAGACTGTCAGGAGAGCCAGAATCAGGGCCGAACGAATTTTCCCTGTGGTTTTCCAGACAGCCAAAGCCACGAGAACTATGTAGATCCACCAAGGAACGGCGTTCAACCCTCCCTGAATTCCTGAGAGGATCGAAGAGATGACCGACGAGATACTGTCAAACGCCGGCGCGAATCGATCAAGCAGCCAGTTTACTCCCTCGTTGACGTAGGGAGCAACGTGATATCTCCAGGCATCAGGAAACATCGGTGGATACCTCCTTCTTCGATACAGCGACGGTACTGGTGTCCACCATTCGAATTTGTTCCCGCTGATCCTGAACGAATCGCGCCACGTATTCGTCGGCGGGATTGGCCAGGATCTCCGACGGGTGCCCCAACTGGACGATCTCGCCGTCTTTCATGACAGCCATTCGGTCACCCAGCCGCATGGCCTCATCCAGGTCGTGGGTGACGAAGAAAATGGTCTTGTGCATCTCCTCCTGAAGCCGGATAAGCTCGTCCTGCATTTCCCTGCGGATAAGGGGATCAAGCCCACTGAAAGGCTCATCCATGAGCAAAATAGGCGAATCCATAACGATAGCCCGTGCGATACCTACTCGCTGGCGCATACCACCACTCAGTGAAACGGGATAATAGCTCTCCCACCCGTTGAGCCCGACCTGTTCCAGAGCAATCATAGATCTTTCCATACGTTCCTTGGGAGCAACGCCTTTAAGCTTCAGGCCAAACGCAGTATTCTGGAGCACTGTCCGATGAGGCAAAAGACCATAGTGTTGAAAAACCATGGCTACATGCTCCCGTCGGAACTGGACTAACCCTTTTCTATCCAGGTTTGTCACGTCCTGTCCGTCAACGAAAATGGAGCCCGATGTCGGGTCCACCAAGCGAAGAATGCTTCTGATCAAGGTCGACTTTCCACTCCCCGACAGTCCCATGACCACGAAGACCTCTCCACGCTCGACCTCGAAAGAGAGACCTCGCATGGCCACCACGGCCTCGTCCGACTCGTCCAGTTTAGTTATGAGATCGTCGTCTTCCACATCCACGTCCACTGCGTCCTTACCGTAGATCTTCCATAAATCGTTCACCTCAATAATCGCTGTCAACGCTTCATCACTCTCCTTTGTTCTAGGGTTGAGGGATTTTTTCCCTTCCCTCACCTCTGTTGGGTAATAGCCCGAAAGAGAAACGTGACCTCATTTTTTGACGATTGATATATGAAATATTTGCGATAGCTGTCAACGAATTCACCGTCGACAATTGTCATCGTATAGAGCTCGGGCTCCCCTGTCTTCCAAACCCGGTAGACCGCCTCTATGAGCTCGAAGCAGCTCTGCCCCTCCAGATCATAGCAAACAGAGCGAATCATGTAGGCGGCCATGATCTGCCCCGTCATATCCTCATCCACTTCATCAAGCTGCATGGCTATAGAATTAACTGCCTCGACGATAAAATTTCTCATTTTTTCGTCATATCGAAGCACCATAACCCCGTTGGGACTGTTTTGAAACAGTTTATAAAAATCTTGCTCCTTGGAACGCTGAAAAAGAGCCATGGAGAGAAATACCTGAAGATCCCAATCCTGTATTGGTTTAACAAGGAAGCCGCAGGGAGCGATCTTTCCATCCTGCCCCGGAGGAAGACCATCCGATGAATCAGTGACAAAAATCACCGGAACATCCAGGGTGCGACACACGTCTTCCGCAAGAGAAAGAGCATTAATATCCTCACCGAGAGAGACATTCATCAGCACTACGTCAGAATCTTCTGCAGCTATAGATTGAAGAGTTGCCGCCGACGGATTACAGAGTTCACTCACATCGCAGCCCATCCGCTCCAGTCTGGATCGGAGATCCATGGCAACATTGACATCGCGATCAATGAGCACAACCTTAAATTGAGACATCGCACGCCTCCATCTATAACGTTTTTCTTCTCATATCGTCATTATGATCGTAATTCTAAAAAACACACTTCAAGTATTCTAACATTTTTTCTCTCGTTTATGCACACTAACATAGGTTTTAGTCGTATAGTTGTGACGTATACGGTCCTGATTGTGAGCCTGAATCCCCCTTGACAGGTCTACGCTTCATCTTGAAAGGAGACCGCTTTATGAACTATCGCATCACCATCGGAGAATTTTCCAAGCTCAGCGGTCTCTCCCGAAAGGTCCTCCGTCTCTACGAGGAGCAGGGATTGCTCAAACCCATATTTATAGATCCCACCACGGGATACCGGTACTACGCCCCCATCCAGGTCGTTGAATCGGAACGAATTCAGGCGCTTCGCATGCTGGATATGCCCCTGAGTGAAATCTACCTCTTCCTGAACGAACGGAATCCCGAGGTACTGAGAGAGCTCCTGGGAGAATACCGCAATCGACTGGAACGTCGCGTATCGTCTATGAGACGGACCCTGGATTTCCTCGACCAACTTACCGAATTGAGGGAGGAGATTTTTGTGGGCTACACCGTCATCGTTAAAGATCTTGAGGAGCAGGCTATCGTATCAACCAGGATGATCACCACGCTGGCGCAAGTAGGGGAAAGCATGGAAGAAGCGTTCGGCAGGCTGTACAAGTACAGGGAGATGGAAGGACTTGAGAGTTCGGGGGTGTGTATGAGCCTCTATCATTGCCAGGAGTTCGACCCGGAGCACATGGACGTCGAGGTCGCCACGGTCGTAGACCGCCCCTGTGCAGAAAGGGAGGGTCTCACGTATCGGCTCCTTCCGCAGTGCACCGTGGTTGAGGAAAAATCGTGAATCGAACGGTGGTACTCTTTTATTCTTTCGAGGGAAGCACCAAAAAGGTCGCTGAGATCATTTCTCGTGCTCTGAGATGTGAGATGGTAGAGGTGAAACCCGTTCAGGAGCTCCATTCGACGGGGTTCAGTAAATACATCTGGGGAGGCACTCAGGTATTCATGAGGAGAAAGCCAGATCTTCACGAGCTCTCCGTTGACCTGAATCTGTACGATACGGTCCTCCTGGGCAGCCCTGTCTGGGCGTGGAACGTCTCTCCTCCCATACGCACTCTTTTAGAAAAGGGTTTTCTGCGGAATAAGGACATCGCGTTCTTCTGCTGTCACGAGGGGGGGCCTGGGGACGTGATCGGAAAGGCTCGATTCCTCATTGAACGTAACAATCGGTTCTTGTCCGCAATTGACTGCCCATTTGTGAAGAGAAATCTTTATAAAATTAAGAGGATCGTCTCAGCCTGGGCATTGGGCTTGCGGTGATCCTCAAATCATCACACCAAGCCTGGGATACGTCTCAGAATCATCGAACCAGAGTTGTTCCACTCACCGGTGAACAAATCGTTAAAATAGACCACTCCGCAGGCCGTCTTAATAAGCTTAGAATCAGGGGGGGGCTAGACTCCGCGTTACGCTTAATGCGAACCCGTTGTATTTTTACGTAGAGAGGATCACTTTCATGAACTATGAATGGCGTAAAAAAGAAAAAACATTTACTTACCACCCAAAAAACCCGTAGTGGTAGATGTTCCAGAATTTAAATATTTAACAATAACTGGAAGAGGAAATCCAAACAGTCTATTTTTCACTGAATACGTTGAAGCGCTATACGCAGTTTCATATGCAATACGGATGTCTCACAAAAAAGGTCTTCAACCTGAAAACTTCTACGAATATACAGTGTATCCTTTGGAAGGAGTTTGGGATATATCAGAAGATGCAAAGAAATCTTTTGAAGGAATAGTCAACAAAGACGAGCTTGTTTTTACGTTGACGATTCGGCAGCCAAACTTTGTGTCAAATGAATGTGCTGAGAAGGCAAAAGAATGGACAAAAAAAAGAAAACCCAATATCAATATTCAAGAGTTATCATTTTGTGCAACATCAGACGGCAAATGCATACAAATGATGCATATTGGAAGTTACGACAACGAACAAGAGTCGTTTACAATAATGGATAACTTTGCCAAGAATAAAGGTTTAAAAAGAAAATCAATGGAACATAGAGAAATATACATCTCAGATCCGAGAAAAGTAGCGCCAGAAAAACTGAAAACCGTTTTGCGTTTTAAAGTTGAGTAATAAGTATTACGCAATTCAAGGTTATTTAAAAAATAATTATTGACAGATGAGACTTAATCTATAGTGACTCTAGGGAAATGGATTAACGGTTAAAATATTTTATAAGTAACGCTTAAAATTTCACGCCGGCAGGCCTTCGACACCTGTTCCCGTATGACAGAGAGAAGTCATCTCCCCAAGATACCTTTGCTTTCAGAGGAAAATCTGGCTTCTTGTTTAATCTAAGCCGAGCAGTTCCCTCTGTTGCTGTCATTTCTCCTCGTACCTTCTGTCGATAACCGCCATTTTTTTCAATTCCTGTACGTTCAATAAAATATCTCTCCTCATTTTGCTATTCTGACACAGAGGGGATGATATTTTACCTGTCCTGTCACAGAAATTCGCTCATGCCTTGAGAAAGAAGCTTGGAAAATATCATCTCGCTTCGTCTCTTGTACTCTTACGATCTCCAGTACCTGGAAAAACTTGTCGATCCCGACAAGACAGAACGAGAATTGGCTCGGGACAGCCTTCTTTTGGCCCTCCTCCATGACGTTCGTGACAGCCCCTAGTCACGGTGAACAAGGGAAAGGAAGGGTACAGGTTCGTGGTCACGGTCCCTCCTCCTCCTCCGTAGCTCGGGAGCAGATGGAACTTGCCGCAGACAGGTGGCTGTTCACGGGCAGTCCCATGGTCTTCATTGTCTCGGAGACCTGAAGCACTGATCGAAGATCCAGACCAGTCTCCACGCCTATTCGATGCAGGAAATTAACCATGTCTTCGGTCGCCAAATTTCCTGCAGCCCCTGGAGCAAAAGGGCATCCTCCTAGACCTCCCACTGCTGTATCGAAACGACAGAACCCCAACTCCATGGCCGCAACAGCGTTGATCAGAGCCATTCCGTGGGTATCGTGAAGATGAAGGGTACATGGCGTCTCCATAAAACACGAACAGACATCCTCCAGGATCTCGACAAGCATTCGGGGATCACAGGTCCCTATGGTATCCGCCAGGGTAATCCCGTTGATCCCTATATCCAAAGCAGCCTCAATCACTCGACGGACCGCCTTCGGCTGTACCGGGCCGTCAAAAGGACACTCAAAAGACGTGGCCACCGAGAGCTCCAGAGAGACGTTCCCTCGAATAGCGGCTACTTTCGCCAATTCATCCAGGGATTCCTGGACAGAACGCCTTGTATTGGCTTGATTATGGGCCTCACTGGCAGAGATCACGAAGTTCAGCTCATCGGGTTCTGATTCCAGAGCCCGATGAGCCCCTTTTAGGTTAGGGACCAAGACGACCGAACGAATCCTTCCGTTCCATCGACTATTAAAGTGAGCCATTACCTGGGCAGCATCGATCATCTGGGGAATGGCTTTGGGGCTCACAAAGGACGTAACCTCCATGGTCGAAATCCCAGTTTCAGCCATGGCGTCAACAAGAGCAATCTTATCCTCCGTTGCCAGTTGCTTCGGTAGGTTCTGGAATCCGTCTCTGGGGCATACTTCCCGAATATATACCCGCTCAGGATAACCGTGCTCAAACATAGGTCAAAGGACTCCCTGAGATCGAAGAATCTGAAGGTCACTGACGCTCAGACCAAGAAGGTCCCCGTATATCTCTTCGTTGTGCTGCCCCAGGGTTGGCGACGGGAACCGAAATTCTCCTGGATTATTTGAGAGTTTGATGTGGCTTCCGGTCAAAACGGTATCACCCGCAACGGGATGCTTTATTGGCAAAAACATTTTCCGATCTCCAGCGATATGAGGGTCTTTGGTGACCTGATCGATGGATAGGATGGGAGCACAGGGAATACCGGCCTCGTCCACAATTCGACAGACCTCCTCCACAGTGTGGCGACCGGTCCACTCCTCCACAATAGGCTTAATCTCCTGGTGATGAGCCACTCGATCAGAGACGGTAAGGTACCTGGGATCATCGGCCAGACCGGGACGTTCCATGAGTTGACAGAGACTCTTCCAAAGTTTGTCATTGGCTGCCCCTATGACCAAGCCGCCGTCGGATGCCCGAAATGAATCGTAGGGGTAGGTAGATTCATATCGATTGCCGATACGCTGGGGAACCCGTCCCTCCACCAAATAGATCATATTGATGATCTCCAGACTAGCTACCGCTGAGTCCACCAGGGCTACGTCAATTTTTTGTCCTTCCCCCGTCAATTCACGACCATTAACTGCCGCCAAGAGCCCTACGGCACAGGAGAGACCGGCTAGGACATCCCCCATAGCTGTTCCTGTTCGGGTTGGTTCACCATCCGGCCAACCAGTGGTGCTCATGAGACCACTCATGGCCTGAGCGATGATGTCGTATCCCGGACGCATCTTGTAGGGACCGGTATGACCGAAGCCAGAGATGGCAGCATAGATGATCCGAGGATTGACCTCCTTCAGATGATCGTATCCCAGACCCAATTTCTCCATTGTTCCGGGCCGATAGTTCTCCACCACCAGATCGGCTTTCTGAACCATTTTGAGAAAGAGTTCTTTCCCTTTAGGAGATTTGAGATTGAGAGTTATCCCTCGCTTGTTCCGGTTCAGATTCATGTAGTAGGCACTCTCGCCGTTAACGAAGGGGCCCATCTGTCGCGTATCGTCCCCGACCCCCGGTCGTTCGATCTTTATGACGTCAGCCCCCATGTCAGCCAGAATCATAGTACAAAACGGACCGGCTAAAACCCTCGTCAGATCCAAAACAACGAGGTTTGACAACGCACCACCCGTCATAATCAACAACCCCTTCCGTTTGTTATTTAATTAATGCATCACCGAAGGCAACCAGGTACTAAGCTTTGGGAAGAGCATGACAATAAATAACATGAGCAGCATAAGAGCCATAAAGGGGAAGACTCCTTTGATGATTTCCTCCATGGTGATGTCGTCCCGAAGCCCGTTAATGACGTAGAGATTCATTCCCACCGGTGGTGTTATCAAGGCCATTGTCATGTTCACCGTCAGGATGATGGCGTACCAAATAGGGTCGATATGGAGAGTCATGAGAATCGGCGTCACTAACGGCATAGTCAGAAGAACGATCGAGACCGTCTCAAGAATTGTGCCCAGAATGATCATGAGGATGTTCATAGCTACGATAAACATCATTGGAGAAAGGTTATATTCGATGATCAGTTCCGTCAATTTTTGGGGAATCATGAGCAAGGTCATTATCTTGCCAAAGAGAACAGCTCCGGCTATGACCATGGCAATCATGGACGAGGTCCCCAAGGCCTTCATACAGATAGCAGGCAGAGCTCGAACCGATATAGTTCTGTAAACCACCACAGTGATGAACAAGCTGTAGACCAACCCAACCGCTGCAGCTTCCGTCGGAGTAAATATACCGGTGTAGATACCACCGACGACAAGCAGAGGAAGGAAGATACCCCATATATTCTTACCTGTGATGGATAGACGCTCTTTCCACAGAACTCGAGGCATGGGCGTGAAGCCACCCCGTTTACTCTTGATCACCGCGTAGGTAACGAAGATAGCGCTCAGAACCAGACCGGGAACAATTCCTGCGATAAAAAGTTGTCCAACCGACTCCTCTGTAATGGCACCATACAGGATCAGGGGAATACTGGGAGGTATAAGAATTCCCAATGTTCCTCCAGCTGCTAACAGTCCCAGGGTAAAAGTCTTTTCGTACCCTCTCTCTAAAAGAGCTGGATAGGCCACCATCCCAATGGTGGCAGCAGTGGCTGCGCTCGAACCCGTAATGGCTGCAAAAAAAGCACAGGCCAGTATTGTGGCGATGGCGAGCCCCCCTGGAAGATGCCGTACCCATGCATTCATAACGTTGAACAAATCATCGCCGATACGTCCGTCCAGAAGAATCTGGCTCATAAGGACAAAGAGAGGTATTGACAGAAGGACGAAGCCCTCGAGAGACGAAAAAATAGACTGAGACACGATTTTCATCGGAAGATCATAGATGATTGCCAAAAGAATCGATGTTCCGCCTAATGAAAAGGCCACAGGCATACCTGCGAAAAGGACGATGAAAAGCAATCCTATAACGATGAAAAAGGACGTCATGACAGTCCTCCTTTGTCGCTCGAAGGACGATTACTTAGATGGAGAGAGCACACTTCGTCGATAACGATAACCACGAACTGCATAGTGAGAAGGAAAAAACCGACCAAGATCGCAGACTGAGGAATCCAGATCGGAACCTGAAGCGGTGTCGGAGAATGCTTATTGTATTGCACGGCCTTATATACCATATGCCACCCCGAATATGCGACCTCGCTACAAAAGAGTATTCCCGCAACGGCGGTTATGAGGCGCAGAGTGCTCTGAGCATTTTTCGACAATTTCGAGGTCAACAGGTCAATATTGACGTGCTTTCCCTTTTGCAAGGTGTAGGATGCGCCGCCGAACATACACCATATAAAGATGTAAATCGAGACCTCCTGAGTCCATACAGTGGGAGAATTGAAGAAATACCGCATGACCACTTCATAGAAAAGGATAAGCCCCATGATCAAAATCCCCACACCACAGGCCCATGCCAACATAACGTTCAGGTTCTTTACCATTTTCCTGTACAGGTTGATCACGACACCACCCCCCAACAGGGGAACAGAAGAAAGAGTTTTCCTCTTCCTCCTACTCCATTCTAATTTATTTCATTTTTTTAGTAATATCGATAAGCTTGGAACAAAGTGGGCTTTTTTGGGCAAAAACTTCTCGAACGGGCTTAGTTGCCTGAATAAAAACCGAACGCTGCTCGTCATCCAACTCAACGATCTCCAAACCAGCATCAGCGATGGTCTTTTGAGCGTCAGCCTCCGACTGGGTAATCCGGCCTCGGAGCCATTCAGCAGCAGCATCACCGGCTTTTTGGAGGACTTTCTTCTTTTTTCCCGATAATTTATCCCACCACTCAAGATTACACTGAACCACAAACTGAGCCGTAGTGTAATTACAGACAGTGAGGTATTTTTGAACCTCAAAGATATTCCTGGATACGGCAGCAGGCATCCCTGTCGTAGCTCCATCCACAGTTCCCCTCTGGAGGGCCATGTACATCTCCGACGAGCTCATAACCACTGGAGTACCTCCGAGAGCCGAAACTGTCTCGGCAGTCCCGTTGCTGAAGGTCCTGATCTTGAGCCCCTTAAAATTGGCTGGAGTAAGCAACGGGCGTTTGCTATTGAAGAACTGAACAAAACCATAGTCGGCCCAAAAAAGGGTGTTAGCCCCCTTTTTCTTGAACTCGTTGTTCAGGAGATCACCAGCACCAGCATCTATAAACACCTTAATGGATTCTAGTTTTTTGAACACGAAGGGCATTTCAAATATATCAGTAGCGGGAATCATTCCAGACCATTTATTGACAGGAACCAGAGCTAGAGGAACTAAGTTTTCCTGAAGAGCCTCCACGACCTCAGTGTCCTTGAAAAGTTGGGCCGAGTGAAACACCTGAACAGTTATCGCCCCATCTGAATATTCTTGGACCTTTTCAGCGAAAAATTCTAAGGCTTTAGAGATGTGATGGGATGGAGGAAATTGGTTGGACAGCTTGATTTCATCGGCCAAGAGAACTGATCTGCACACGAAGAGACAGATCATGACCGAGATTATAGCCAAAGGTGCTCGGAATCGCATCGTCATGTCGGGACCTCCATTCAAGACACATTAAGACTCATCGGTTTCTTCACACATACGACTCGCCGCTGAAAGACCCTATATGCATAATTCATCACTCACCCCCTCAAATCTCCAACGAATTGTTTCTTCTATTAAAGTAGCTATAGCGCCGATCAACAGCTAAACTTTCAAGATCGCCTGCTAACAGGTTATCCAAAATTGAGTAGTGGAGCCGTACCAGATCCGCCAGAACCTCAGTTTTTTCAACGTCGCTCAAAAGAGCCTGGTGGAGCTGAAAATAAAGCATCTCGAGAGCATGAGCGGTCCATTTTCTACGAGAGAGTTCCGCCAAAGACATGTGAAATTCCATATCCTTGTCGCAAAAAGTCGCTATCTTTTCGTCCCTCTCCAGATCGCTCTCGCAGATTCTCAAGAGAGCCTCCAGCATCTCCTCAAAACGCCTATACTGCCCTCGGGTGAACAACCCATTCTCGACGATGCTCCTAAAAACACACCCCTCAAGGACCTCTCTCATCTCGTACAGTTCGTTCAGCTCCTCCGGTGAAAAAAAACGGACCTGAACCCCTCGTCGTGGAAGGGAAACCACCAGTCCCATCATCTCCATCTGTTTTATCGCCTCGCGGACAGGAGCCCGACTCACCCCTAGGCGCTGAGCAATTTCTCCTTCCCGGATAAACACCCCTTCTTTAAATTGGTCGGACACGATGATCTCTCGACGAAGAAAATCGAACATCTGACTACTGAGAGTTACGTATTCGAGCGTCTGCACGATCCCAGGCCCCTCTCTTTATCTCTTGCACTTTGTCGACCGACTCTCGTCGACCGAATACTTAAATTATACTGCGAACCGATAACCTGTCAAGGATGAGATCAAGAAAAAACAAATAAACGCCCTGCCGAGGCAAGACGTTTTTAAAAAAAGAAGTTTATTTGATGGTAACCCTCAAAAAAAATTAAAGATCAATAAAGAAATCAAAAGGACTTTTTGTACCAAGCAGCACGATATTCCCCTATATGGGCTGAATAAGACGATCAGTCAGATAAAACTCTCTCTGTCACTAAATGTTTTTAGTTATTACCTTAGTCGAAGCAAATCGTTCAGGATGACGAATCGATACCCCATTCGGGAGAGACGTTCCACGGCATTACGAACACCTTCGGCAGTTCCCGATCCCGGTCGGTTCATGTGGCAGAGAACCACGTCACCGGGGCTGACCGACAGAATCCGCCGTTCTACCTCGTAGGCAGAAAGGGTAGCTCCCTGATCTCCGTTGACGCTGAAGCCGGCCACAACATATCCAAGAGCTCGGACGATCTCCACAGCCACGTCGTCATAATGGGCGGTCCCGGAACGAAAGAACCGGGGACGATGACCCGTGAGGGATCGAATCTCACCAGAGTTCTCCTGGACTTCCCGGATAACGTCCTCCACACCGACGGTTCCCGGGATACCGTAGGCTTTTCGACCGGTCACCGATAGAGGGCAGTGTCGGCTCCCATGGTTTTCGATCTGAAAGAGAGGATCCGAGGCGAGGTCACGAGCCTCTTGAGGATGAGCCAATATCCACCGTCGGTTTAAAAACAGTGTAGCAGCGATCTTTCGGGAACGAAGAAACCCGATGAGCTGTCGATCGTAATCGTCGGTTCGCCATCGACCGTTTCGCATGGCTCCGCCACATGCGTCAAAGGTGAGAGCGACCACCTTCTCTTTATGGGGCACCCGGCGAAGAATACCGGGCAGATCCGTACCCCATACGTTGGGACGCTTGTTGGCAAATAGTTCCGCCACATCATGCGCTTCGTCGACCTCACCATGGCACGAGCCTGTCAGAACGAAAATAAGGCCCCACAGCACTGGCAGGCATCGACAAAGTAATATCATGGACCGCCGCATCGGGAACACCCTGGTCCCTCAAGCCAACTTCTGCCCCCTGTCTGAGGTATGACTCGAATTTGGACGGCTATACGATCCTTGAGAGCCGGGACATGGGATATCACTCCGATGAGCTTGCCGTCCCGTCGCAAGGCCGCCAGGGCCTCAAGAGCGGTCTCCAAGGCCTCGTCGTCCAGGGTGCCGAAGCCCTCATCTAAAAAGAGGGAGTCAACCTGAACTGCGTCGCTGGCCATACGGGAAAGCCCCAGAGCCAATGCAAGGCTGACGATGAAGGTTTCGCCACCGGAGAGGTTTTTAGTGGATCGAATCTCACCTGCCTGGTAGTTATCCATCACGTTGAGCTCCAAAGGATGTTCGTCGTCGTGGAGCAACAGGTACCGGTCGCTCATGGTGCCGAGCTGACGATTGGCGTGACGGATGACCATGTCAAAGGCGAGGCTCTGGACAAAGTTCCGATATTTTTTCCCGTCGGCCGACCCAATGAGGCCATGAAGAAGATCCCACCTCGCACACTCCTTTTTCTGAACATCCAAGGCGTGGAGTCCCTCCTCCCGCCGTCCTTTTCGCCGGTCGTTCTCCCCCAGCTTCTCCCTCAGGGCCCCTATGTTCAGTTGACGTTCCCGATGTTCTTCCTCCAGCCCTCTAAGTGTCCTCTCGATCTCATCCAGAGGCCTGTCGCTCAGTTCTTTGTTCCGCTCCCTCTCCAAAACGCCAGCCTTCTCCATCTCCATGGCCGTCAACCCGGCGAGTCGGTCGGATAAACTCCTGGAGCGCTCGGACAGAGCTTTTCGTTCCTCCTCGGAGAGGCAGGCGGAAATATAGCTCTCCTCGTCGGAGAATCCGGCGTTCACCAGGCGGCTCGAAAAGACATCCCACGCTGATCGGAGGGAGGCCGATCGAGTTTTGATCGTTTTTTCAAGTTCAGCCATCCGATCCCAAAGTCGTTTTCTCTCCCCACAGGCCCTATTCAGGGACTCCACTGCCCGGTCAGTTTCACCCTGAGCAGCGGTCATGTCGTCGTCGAGTTTTTTTTCCTCATCGTCAGGGAGCCTGTCTCCCAAGAGCTCTCGACGCTCTCTAAGTAGAGCTTCACGCCGTTTCTCAACCCCTTTTAGATTTTCCTCAAGTTTTTTAAGAGCGGTTGCGGACGACAGAAGAGCCTGAGCTCCCTGATCAGCCCTGATCTCGAACGAAACGATCTCACTGGTCAGTTCATCCCTCTTCTCCTGATCCTCCAGCCATTGGTCCCGACGATTGGTCAATGTCACCAGGATCCTATCAAGTTCTGAGAGAGACGAAAGACCTATCCCGTAGGGAGCAAGCTCGTCAGCCATTCGCTTCACAGCCTCGGTTAACAGACCCTGACGACGACGAAGTTCGTCGTTCGCCCCTCTCAGACGCTCCTCAATGAGAGCCATCTGAGCAGCCTCCTCTCGGGCATCCCGGTCGCTCCGAGAGAAGGCCTCATGGGCCTGCTCGGCCCGACTTTGCAAACCGGTTAAGGCACCCTCCATGGCTTCAACAGTCTCGACAATCCTGGTACTCTGAGCCAGATCTTTCTCGTCAGTCACGGCCAACTCATCCAAAACTCCCGAAAGCTCGGAGTCAGACGGCAGCTCAGCCCTCGAGAGCCTGGGCCAGTTTTCCTTCAGAATCCGTCTGGCACGCTCCATGCTCTCTCCGAGAGAGATCTCATCAGACTCACTCCTCTCAAGATCCTTGTTTATCTCGGCCAAACGTACCTCAAGACCGACACGAACCTCCGTGATCTCCCGAAGGCGCTTTCGGACCGCTTCAAGACGGGCGCTGCTCTCCTCGAACGTCGGTCGCTGTCCAGCGGCGTAGGGATGATCGAGAGCGCCGCACAGGGGACAGGGGATGCCGTCCACCAGATAAGATCGAGCCTCCTCCAGATCCTGAACGGCTCGAATCAGTCTGCACTGAAGCTCCAAATCCCCCACCTTTTCGTCCAACTCGGCGGCTTGGGCCTCATAGTGCTGCAAATCGACGGCGACAGAGACTCTCTGGTTCTTCAGGGAGGATCGACGATCGTCCAAGAGCTGCACGGCCAGATTCGCCGACGCCAGATCCCCAAGCGCCGTCTGGCATCGATCGATGGCGTCCCGTCGTTCCGCAAGCGTTGCCCTTTGGGTTCGCCAATCACCGATTTCCCGTCCCATAAGAACCGCTTTCAGGGATTCGGATTGCCTGGCGAGTTCCGCCACGGCCCGATCCCATTCGGTTTTCGTCCTCGCTGCCACATGGGCTGTTCGAAGAGCGGAGTCAAGCACCAGTTCATGCTGAGGTTTCAACAACCCCACGGCCCTCTCTGCCTCGGCGACATCCCGGCCCAGAGCTCTGATCTGCTCTCCCCGGCTCTCGATACCGGCCAGGTCTCGAACCAGGGCCTCGTCGGTCTGGGAGCCCAGCAGTCGACACTCCAGCTCCGAGAGGGTTGAACGGATCTCATCCAGCCTCTGAAGGGTCTCCCGTTGGCTGGCCTCCAGCTTCGCCAGAGAAGCCCGGCCGTCGGCGACGGATAGCTTTGTATCCTCCATGGGTCTCTCCATCTCCGATATCTTCAGGTCCAGTTCCCGAACAGCCCGTATCGTGACCTGCCCCTCCCGTCTCCGGACTTCGGCTTGCTTCAGAGTCTCTTTTGAGGCATCTCTTCCCGCCTCGGCCTCCTTTACGGCCTGATCGATCCCGGATATCTCCGACTCGCAGCACTCCAGAGCCTGACGATCCTTGTCCTGAGCTTTTCGAAGATCCGTCACAACCCCATAATCGGCAGCCAGCTCCAGAGCCCTCAAGCCGGCGTCAAGCCTGGCCTGCTCCGGCGCAAAGGCATTCAGACGATCCAGATGTTCTTCCTTGGACTGACGTACCGCAGCCAGCTCCTCCTCAAACCTGCCAACAGCCCTGAGCCACCCGGCTGCCGTCCTCATCTCAGTAACCCGCTTGGCAAGCTCTCCATCCTCTCTCTCCATCAGTTTCAGCTCGGAGGTCAGTCGCCGTTCTTCCTGTACATCAAGGAGATCTATTGCCCCAACTTCGGCCTCTAAAAGCTCCAAGAGCTGCCTTTCCCGGGAGCGATGCTCGTGTACCCGGATAGAAATCCGGGTGTAGATATCCGTCCCGGTGATACGCTCCAGAAGAGGAGCCCGTTCGTCCGGCCCAGCCTGTAGAAAGGCGGCGAATCCTCCCTGGGCGAGAAGCATGGACCGGGTGAACCGATCAAAGTCCATACCGGTAACGACCTCCACTCTCTCGGCGACGCCGCGAATCGTGGACTCCAACACACGGCCGGAGGTCTTGTCCACCATCTCGTGCCTGGGGTTCTGAAGGTCACCTCCCGGTTTCCTATGAGCTCGACGCTGACTCCAGTGACAACGAAAAATACCTGAACGTGTCTCGAAGGTAGCCTCGGCAAAACACTCGCCAGTCCGACGGGACATGACCTCGTTACCGCTCTTGGTCACCTTGCCAACTCTGGGAGTCTGACCGTAGAGGGCCAGACACAGGGCGTCCAGAACAGTGCTTTTGCCAGAGCCCGTAGGCCCAGTGATGACAAAGAGACCATCGGAGGCAAAGTCCCCATGGGTCAGATCAATAAGCCATTCGCCAACCAGGGAGTTTAAATTCTTAAATCGAATACACTTTATTTTCATAACTCCATCCTATTCGGCGCGAACGTCGTCGTCTTGGAGGGATGACAAGATCTCTCCATAGGATCGAAGAAGCTCCGAACGCTGTTCCTCCGGGACGTCATGGGCATCCAGACATCGCTCAAAAACATCCGAGGTGGTCAGTTCAGCCAAAACCTCGTCGTCCTCCAATCGCTCCATGGCCATACGGACACACCGCCGGTCGGTCACCCGAAGGACCTCCACACCGGTTCCGTCCACTGCGGCGTCGACCCGCTCCCTCAGGTCGTCCACGAGGAGATCGCCCTCGTAGATAACCTCAAGCCAGGGGGAGTCCCCTCCCATGGATAGCTCAGCGATACGTTCTGCGATCGTCTCCCAGTCTCCCCGAATACGACACAGTTTCTGAAACGATGGGACAGGACAAAGACGAATCGACGGACATCGGCCGTCGAACTCCACCAGACAGACGCTCTTCTCCTGCCCGGCCTCCCCAAAGCCCATGGGAATGGGCGAGCCGCTATAGCGCATGATCTCGGAGCCTCCCACTCTCTGAGGAACGTGAAGATGCCCCAAAGCCAGATAGTCGAGGTTATCGGGAAATATTCCGGCACTTACGTGGGCCAGGGACCCGACGTAGAGCTCCCGAACCCCGTCGCCGTCGATCGTCCGCCCACCGGCGGTGAAGAGGTGTCCCATGACGACGACGGGAACGTGAGGTCCTAACTCCCCCCGCCTGGCCTCGGCCAGAGCGAGCACAGACGCATAGTGGTCGCGGATGCCGTCCACGAGCCTGCGATCCTTCTCCTCTACCGACTCACCTTCGTCAGAGAAACGAACGTCCCGGTCACGAAGATAGGGCACAGCGCAGACGATGAGCTCAGGACCTCCATCTCCCGAGAGAACGACGACTTCGTCCTCAGGGGATGACGCTCGTCCCAGTACATGCACATGAAGGGATTTAAGAAGATTTCGGGGGGCCTCCAAAAAGGAGGGAGAGTCGTGATTCCCGGCAATGATCACCACATGACGACAGCAGGACGACGCCCGGGACAAAAAACCGTAATAAAGTTCCTGAGCCCGGTTGCTCGGAGTCCCCGAGTCAAAGACATCTCCCGCCACGAGAAGAATATCGACAGCCTCATCCATCATAATCCGGGTGAGCCAGTCCAGAAAGCTCTCGAACTCCTCGTAGCGCCTTCTACCATAAAGCGTTCGACCGAGATGCCAATCGGAGGTATGGAGAATTTTCATGTGCAACCTCGTCTTTTTAATTAAAGAATGCTCCTTCTCCAGGTTAGAATGGTAGAATATTAATTATAACCCAAACTCCTGAGAAGGAATGGCACTCCCCTAAGCAGCGAGGGATCCTCGCGGAAGAAATCGCCCAAGACCATCTTCACCGACTCAGCCTATTGAAGCCATGAGAAAAACTCCTGGCTTGAGGAACACGGCTACAGAACAAACGCCAAAATACGGGACACAGAGGACACTTTATCACTCGGCAGGAGAAAAAGGGAAACCGAAGTAATCGCTCTAAAATCCAAAGCCGTTTGAAACACGTATTTGGAGCTTCTTCCTTGAAAACAGGGCCCTGATACTGAGGGACCTGACCTATACCATCACTCGACTCTCGTACCTGATACTACACTCAGGGGGCTCTGTTCTCTGTCTCAAAATATCATCATAAGCCCCTCTGGATCGAGAGAGAAACCGGTGGTCAAACGGGATTTTTATGTCTCTTTTTTGACCAATATCACCAAATCTTTCATTTTAAATTTATTTTGCATCTCAAGACTGCCAGGATTTAGGGGTACCAGAGGTGCCCTGATATTTTACCATTCTAACCTGGAGGGAAGATCTCCACCCTCCAAGCAGGAAAATTTTTAAAGGTACCCCTAAAAAAATCAGGTTCTGATGCTTTAGGAAAAGTAGATTTTCATTGATCCCGCGTATCTCCATCATGAATGCCCAGCATATCAGCCCCTTTTTACGTAAACCGTATAGGGCCACATCCTATCAGGGGTTGTACTGTAAAACAGGTTCCTTCGAGATTATTGTACGCTAGGTTGTGCAGTTTAATTCTACGACCATACGATTTAGGATAATCGCCCCTGATGCAAATACAGCAAAAAACCCACTGTTTAGCGGGCTTTTGAGGATTCCTGACAACTGATGATATTTGACGAAACAAGGCGTTGGCTGCCCCACCTGGACTCGAACCAGGATCAACGGAACCAAAATCCGTTGTGCTGCCTTTGCACCACGGGGCATCACGATCAGCCACGGAGAATCCAGTCATACCAAGGTATCAGGCGCATTGATATTGTTTAACATGACAGCACGAAAAAGAGAAATCCGTTGTGTAATTCGACGCCTCCCGGAGAAGTTTTAGACGGGAGGATACATCATGAATAACGTTCTTTCAATCGAATCGTGGCACAATCTCCCCACACCAGCTCAGGCACTCGAGACCTTTCTCATCTTCAAAAAAGCCACGGGGACAGCTCCCAGGACCATAGCCGATTACCACAAAAACGTAGGAACATTCTTCCGTGCCAACGAAAACGCCTGGAACGGCCCTGTCGCCATGAGGACACCCCTGGTGTCCTGGTTATCACAGGAAGTTGCCCCAACAACATACAACCTTCGCCTCGTGTACCTCCGGGCCTTCTTCACAGACTCCAACTCCAACGCTCAGGGATAGAGCTGTACAGCGATCTCTTCGGAGGTACAGGAGAAAGGCAAGCACGGCAATCACAGCCAGGACTGCCAAGCGCCAAACTCCTGGCTCCCACTTCCTGAACCCCATATCAGCCCATAGGGCAAATGTCAAAAAAGTGTTCCCCAGTGTACAGCCAAACGAGAGTATCCACGCCCAGAGTGCCAACCGACTAGTGGGATGATTGTTTTTCGGCACACTTAATGTTTCGCTCATCGTCTTCGCTCCTTTGATCGTCGATATTTATGAGATCATGATCTGCGTGCCCCTTCGCTCGGCTCGAGCCTGCCGCTGATATGGCTGAGGGATCGGCCAGACTGGGCGAACTGTGCCAATTTCAAGACGGATAGTCGATTTTACCACCCGAGTCCAAGGAGCTTCTTCGTGTCACACAGCCCTCAGATTACTTGTACACAATCCCTCCGATGTCCAAATTCTACGACATAAACGGTGAGACGGTTATTTTCTATTCGGCAAAGAATCCTGTATTCTCCCACTCGATACCGCCAAAAGCCTTTCAGGTTGGCTTTTAAAGGTTTGCCTGTTGAGCGGGGTGCGTTCCCCTAAGCTATACGTTGATCCATGTAGTCCAATATCCTCTTTTGTATTTCAAGAGGCATTCTGGAAAGGGCTTTTTCTACCCTGGGGGCATATTCAACCGTCCAGCCCAAGACGCTGCCTCATTTCGTCGGAGCTTATGGGCTTGATTCCACGCTCTTTCGCCTCAAGATACCGCTGTTCAGCCAGTTGAGCGTCTTCGAGGGGTTCAAGAACAGCTTTTTCGTAGTATTCCTTCGTCTTCCCCGTGACGTCGACGAGTTCTGTTATTCTTTTGTCCAGAGCGGTAGTCATGACGCAGCCTCCTTTTTCCTCTCGCCACAGTTCTCCGACAACATGGAGTCTAGCTATAGACAGAGCTTCTGTGACCGATTCGAACGATGAGGACGAGAAGTTTGTTGTCTTCTATTCGGCAGAGAACACGCCACGAACCTACGCGGTATCGCCAAAAGTCAGACAGGTCGCCTGAGAGGTTTTTGCCCCGCTCACGCGGGTTCTCGAGAGTTTCCAGTCGAGCCAGGTATTTGACGATCCGCAGGGCTTCAGGTTTGTCGATGGAGGCGAGGTCTTTTTCAGCCCCTCGTGAAAGCTCAACCCTCCAAGCCAAGGCGGTGTCTCACTTCGGAAAGAGGAGAGGATTGGTGCCCGTCAAGAAGATATTCCTCATATGCAGCAGCGGCCAAGGCGGCGTCTTCCATGTCGTCAAGGTAGGTTTCTATGGCTTTTCGAGCATACCAGGTTTTTGTTCGACCGGTTTTTTGCGCCAGAGTTTCGAGGCGTGATGAGAGCTTTTCGTCCAGACGTATTGCAAGCATGGTGGATTTCCTCCTTTTTGCAATACAAGTATAGCATACGACGGCTCACTTTTGAGGGGACATTCATCCCCGCTGATAAGCTGCGCTTCTTCCTCGTGATCACAAGAAGCCAGCGCAGGGGAGCTTAAACGAGAGCTTATATGCGTCTTCGGGGGATCAAAGCCCGGACGATGTCGATATTGGCCCTGATAGTATTCCTGTTTTTCACGATAAGCCCTTGAGCTGAGAGGCTTTTTATGTCTCTTGTAAGAGTCTTCCGGGTTTTGTCGGCGTACTCATCTGAAAGTTCCGGGGATAGCCGACGGATTTCTTTGATATTGATCTCTACAGGGTTTTGTACCTTCGTCAGAGCAAAAACGAGTTCCTTTTTTCTGATAGCTGTCGAGCTGGTGTTTCTGGAAAAACTCTCATTGACCAGATGCGTCCAGAGGATTTTGTACTGTTGTCCCTGGATAAGATCTATTTGTTCGTCAAGACCATCGATGAATCCCTGGAGAGCATATTCGATGAACTTACGAATTCCCTCTCCTCCCTCGCGGGAAGTCTCTTCCAGCCGAAGATAGTACTCGGAGCGAGTTTTGTTGTAGTGATTGCTTAAAAGGTGTGCTGCCGGAGTGGGAACACCAGATTCCAGAAGGAATCTGAATTCCAGTAGTCGAGCGGTTCTACCGTTTCCATCTCCAAAGGGGTGTATCCATGCAATGTACAGGTGAGCAAGGATGGCCGCAAGGATTCCCGAAGCGATCTCAAATCCTTTCCCCAGAACGGGGTCTTTCGGGTTTGTGATGTTCTGAAGCATGGAAACGAGTCTATTCATGAGGTAGGGGCAATCCTCGGCAGGAGGGGTTTTGTAGTGCCCGACTCCTACAGGATATTCCCGATATTCTCCAGGAATAACCTCACTCCTTACTTTGAGACCACGGAGGGTGGTTTTGTTGTAGCTTCGGATTTCGTCCGAGGACAGGGAGAAGTCCTGATGGTTGAGTATCTTCTCGCCTATTTCGTTGCACGCATCAATGATGTTCTGTATTTCCTGCCCCAGGTATTCTTGTGATGGAGGAAGTTTGAGTTCTCCCTTGCAAAGAGCCTGTGCGTCTTCTTCCTGAAGGGTGTTCCCCTCAATTGCAGTGGTCGCAAGTGCCCCCTTGGCAAGGTAGACACCATGCATTTCTGCTGCAAGGTCAGGAAGCAAGGCGACTTTTGAGAGGTGCCGACATTTGGATTGAGCAGCCCCCAGGAACATCCAGAGTTTTGGGGAAGCGTTTCTGAGGTCAGTCTCGAAAGTAATCCATGGGTGGCTTGTTTCGTAGGCTTTTTGAGACATGGGTTCCCTCCTTAGCTTGTAATTTTTGTTGCATAAGTATATGCTTTTCCCATGGAGATGTCCATAGATTTGTCCAGACCATTGTCCCCTAAAATGTCTGGATTGCAGCAAGGAGAAAAGACCAGTCAACTGGACCCAAAGGCGTTGCTTTGAGGAACTTCCAGTATGCCCCCACAGGGGGAACAAGAGTCTAGCTATAGACAGAGCTTCTGTGACTAATTCTAACGATGAGGACGATCAGGGTTTATTGTCGTGGACTTCATAGATGATTCGGTAGTCTCCCACTCGGATGCGGTAGCGTTTTTCGACTTTGAGGATTGCACAGCCTTTTGGCCTGGAGGCTTCGGAGAGTGGGTCTACTGCTGATCGGATTCGAGAGTAGGTTATCCCGTCAAGTTTCCGCAGTTGTTTTGCAGCGGAGGAAAAGATTTCAATCTTGTATGACATGGAGGGTATCGAGTTCGCTTTTGAGTTCTTCCCAGCTTATGGGGGCTCCTCCTTCTGCAAGGACCTGATCTGCCAGGCGGTTGTCCTGCTCGTCTTCGAGGGCGTCGATGTACCCCAGGACACGAGAGGCGTCCCTGTCTGAGAGGTTGCCGAAGCGGTTGTAGAGTTCTGTTTTCGTTGCGTTTTTTGTCATGGTTTGAGGCATGGCGATCCCCTCCTTTTTACGGATACTTCTTCTCGACTGTTATATCTTTTTAGCATTATGACTTCTCCTTAATTTGAACTTTTGCGACATCCGGCTTCTTGCCGGCTCCTCTGACGTGTGGACAGACAGACGTACCTGTTAACGCAATGAACCCGCCTCCCATCAGGGGTTGTACGGTAAAACAGACACCTCCGGCAACGGAGTACGTTAGATTGTACGGTTCGAGTCTGAGCTTGTACGATTTCGAGTTCTTTCCTCTGACATAAGGATATCAAAAAACCCGCTAAACAGCGGGCTTTTGAGTGCTTACGATGGTTCATAACGGTTGGTGAAATAAGGTATTGGCTGCCCCGCCTGGACTCGAACCAGGATCAACGGAACCAAAATCCGTTGTGCTGCCTTTGCACCACGGGGCACCACGATCAGCGAGGGATATTATACGGGAAAATCGCTCAGGGTGCCACCGGGGGAAACCTTTTTCTCAGTATAGCTATCTCCTCTCTTTCAGGGGTATCCTATATCCGGCTCCACATCGAGACGGACAAGTTGACGATCTCGAACGATCGGCAGCCCTCCAACGAACAGGTACCGTACCCCGTTGAGGTCGTCCACTCGAAAGTCACAGAACCGTCCGGGAGCTAGGGGGCCAATCTCACCGTCACCGAAGGGGAAGGCAGACCGTCCCAGATCATCCAACACATCGGCAGGCACCAAGCCATCGTACGTGCGACGGAGGAAGACCCGCTCCCCCTCAACGGACAGATCATCGTTACTGGCCTCGCCATCGGTGCCCAGAAAAACAGGGAGCCCGGCCTTTAAAATTGCAGGCAGAGCAGCTCGTCCAACACAACCCGCGCGTTCATTCGGGGATTGAGGGCGACCGTCACCCCATGTTCTGCCAGGAGACAGCGCTCCTGGTCATCAACCCAGCAACAATCAGAGACGATCAAGTTCGGCTCCGAGGTTCAGTGCTCGGACGATAACGTCTCCGCTTGAAGCGTACATACTGTGAATCGTAGGAGCCACTACAACATTGGGACCTTCATAATCCATGAGCTCCCGAAGATAGGCCTCACCCTTCTCATATGTCTCAAAATAGATCTCCTGCAAGAGCCGTTTGGCCTCGTATGCCTGGGGAGAGACTATATCGTAGGTCATCCTTTCAAAGATCAGTCGTATCCCCACGTCTCGAGCAGCCACGATGACCTCCCTGTCGTATTGGTTTCCTTGACGGTTATGAAGATAGAAGGACACCATGACCGACGACACCGTGCAGAGCCATCCGAGAGAAGGCTCTGCGACAGGCCAATAATCGAACGTGTTCCGGGCTCAGGTATGGGTTGTATCGATAAATGGTCTTGCGACTCCACGTCCCCAGATCCCAACTGGGATTCACATCGTCCACATAGATGGACTGCTCCGGGTGGGAATGGGCGTTGAACTCCCCATGGCGGATAACTAAAGGGGAAGGGAAAATCCTCCCGAGTCGCCCCTCCAGTTCGAGCATCGAATCAGGAACACCGAACCCCACGGCTTCTATCCGGTCACCTCAAGCCAGTAGATAACCGGGTTTCCTGATCCCCTTCAGTTCCAAGACTCCCATAAAAAGGCACCGAGATTCCGCCCTCTCTTTTTTCATGGTTTATCCTCTTTATACTCGACCAAGAGACTCAATAAGAGGATATAATAGAAAAGGAGTACACACTTTGAGGCTATCACATTTTTTCCGTTACATACAACGCTTGCGAGAACAACTTCAGGAGGTTGTGCAGCGGTTTATGGATGAAATACAAAAGGAGGTGCGTTTATCGTCTTAGAGAAAAATCCAAAATGCTCTGGTATGGCGTCAAGCAACAAGATCAACGAGATCAAGAGACAGCAGGAGAATGCCGAAACTACACCCATAGACCGAGGAGGCGTAAACGATGAAACGATATACAATATTGGCTATGACCTTAACGGCACTTCTATGGACAGCCAGCTACGTCGGAGCTTCTGAGTACTCGGCAACCATGGAGACAACTAGTCCAGAAGGGACTTTCTCCGCCAAGGTGTTCGTCAAGGGCCCATGGCACCGCCATGAGCAGGACGAGTCCATTGTTCTCTACAACCAAAAAACAGGAACGACATACTCCATCATCCCATCGGAAAAAACCTACATCGAGATGACTGATGAAAATCCTTACGCAAATCCCATAAAGTCGATGGGGGAGCAGAATATAGCTGTCGGGCAATCCCTGAGCGATGCGGACGGCACGCTGGAGAGGCTTCCATCGGAGACCTTTGCCGGATACCGATGCGACGTCTATCGCCATACCCCTAACGACTTAGAATTCGGCCCATCCACCGTGTGGTACTCGCCAAAACTGCACGCAAGCCTTAAGGTAATCTACGACGGGCCGACAGGTGTTATCACGATGGAATACTCTCACATTGCAGAAGGCCCCCAGGATGACAAGCTCTTTGTTCTTCCGAAGGGATACAAAAAAATGGATCTTCAATTTTAGTATCCATGCCCGTCTATCCCTCGGATATTATCCTCATCCAACCGGAAACGGAAAAAGAGCTTGTTGGTTCGTGGGCTATTCGAAAAAGGAACTTTCCCGACGAGCTTCACTGCGATGTACCGGAAAAGACCCTCGTTCTTTCCCTCACCGGAAGGGATTGCGCCCTGAACTGCGCTCACTGCGGCGGGCACTACCTCAAAGGGATGACGCAACCGGAAGAACTGCTGGAAGCTCTCTCCGGGGGGCGATACACCAGCTGTCTCGTCAGCGGTGGCTGTGCCTCATCCGGGGCCGTTGACGGAGAAAATAAGGCACACATGATTGCCAACCTGAAACAGCGAAACCTGCGAATCAACATGCACGTAGGACTCATGTCTCCAGAAGAGCTGCAACTCGTAGCGCCTCTGGCAGACAGAATATCCTTCGACTTCGTCACGGACGACACCACCATCGAAGAAGTCTTCGGCCTTCATCGAACATCTCAGGACTACATCAAGACCTACAACCTCCTCCGAAAGCTGGGAACCCCGGTTCTCCCTCATATCTGTATCGGCCTCAAAGGCGGGCAGGTTATCGGCGAGTATGGTGCTCTCGAGAAACTCGCCGAACTGGGAGCGGACGGACTGGTCTTTATCGTTCTGATCCCGACCCCGGGCACCCGATATCAGGACAAGACCCCACCCCCGCTGGACGAGGTGGCCCAACTTCTGATTCGGGCCCGTACACTCTTCCCCGATATTCCCCTTCACCTCGGCTGTATGAGACCCAAAGGACGATATCGGCGTGAGCTGGACTGCCTTGCCGTGAGATGCGGTCTGAACAAAATCGTCAACCCCACGCCCCCTTCCCTGAAACTGGCACGATCCATGGGACTCACCCTCCGTCACGGAAAGGAGTGCTGCGCCCTATGAACGTTCGCCTATCCATCGGAACCGCCGCCGTTTTGGGCCTTGCCTCTCTGAAATCCGACGCCGACCCGACAACGGCCTACATCATGGACGAGGGAGGCCGCTGCCTCCGAAGCTGTGCTTTCTGCTCTCAAGCTCGAAACGCCAAGTGCGGCGATGACAAACTCTCCCGTGTTATCTGGCCTCTCTTTCCCCTGGACGAAGTCCTGCCGCTCCTCAGACGGGCCGAAGAAGATAAGAAGCTCATCCGGGCCTGCATCCAGGTGCCGATGAACAGGGGATCATACGAACGAACCCTCACCCTGACCGAGAAGATCTCCAGCGAGACCGGGCTTTCAATCAGCGTTTCCACCAACATCCAGAAAATAGACCAGGTTCAGGAACTCATGAACCGGGGAGCTGCTCGAGTCAGCATCGCCATGGACGCCGCAACCGAGGACATCCACCGAACCGTCAAAGGGGGAAGCTTCAACGGCAAAATCGAACTCATCACTCAGGCGACCGCCCTGTTTCCCCGGCGAATATCGACCCACGTCATCGTCGGCCTCGGCGAGAGCGAGGAAGAGGCGCTGAAACTCATCGGCCAGATGATCGCCATGGACGTAACCGTGGGACTGTTCGCCTTCACTCCCCTGCCGGGAACCGCTATGGCACACGTACCGCCTCCTCCTCCGGGCACGTACCGCCGGGTGCAGATTGGGACGTGGCTCATGAAAAGCGGGCACATTACCGTAGACGACATGAGCTTTTCTCAGGGACGCCTGACATCCATCGCCATGGATAGCCAGGAGCTTCTCGACCTGATCGGCACGGGAGCCCCCTTTCGTACCGCCGGCTGTACCGGGTGCAACAGACCCTACTACAACGAAAGCCCCCGCCGGGGCACCATGTTTAACTATCCCCGTTACCTGTCCCCCGAAGAGGCCAGAACGGCCCTTGAGGAAACCGATCTGGAACAGATCAAGGAGGTACTGCATGAAGTGGCGATTCGTTAACACAGGGACCCAATCGGGAGCCATGAACATGGCTCTTGACGAATCGGTGATGATCCACTGCGCACGGGGCGACGTCTCCCCAACCCTGCGGTTCTACCGATGGGATCGCCCAACCCTCACCCTGGGCTACTTTCAAAAAGCCCACGGAGAGGTCAACCTGGAGGCCTGCGAACAACAGGGCGTTGCTGTCGTCCGACGTCTCACAGGCGGCAGGGCTGTACTCCACGACCGGGAACTCACCTACAGCATCGTCATGGGAAAAGAGCGGGGAGACCTGCCTGAGGGCGTGACAGCCTCCTACAAAATCCTCTCGGAAGGGCTCCTTCTGGGATTCAAAAACCTTTCGATTCAGGCCTGCATGAGCCGACCGACACCCTCAGGATGCCGCTCATCCTCAGCATGTTTCGATGCCCTGTCAGCCTACGAACTCGAGGTGGGAGGGAAAAAAATAGTGGGCAGCGCACAGGCCAGAAGACACGGAGCCCTGTTGCAACACGGCTCCGTCCTCAACGACCTGTCCGTGGATCTGCTTTTCTCCGTGCTTCGGGACGACGGGCAGGGAGGGCTGGAGCGTGCGAGACAGGATTTTCTGAACAAAGCCACCAGCATCCGCCACGAGACCGGCGCTGAAAAAAACTGGGAGGAGCTCTGCGATGCCTTCCTCCGTGGCTTTCAGGAAGCGTTTGACGCCCCGCTTATTGAGACCGACCTCACCCCCTCCGAGTGGGAACTCGCCCACCAGCTGACCGAGGACAAATACAGCTCGCTCAGCTGGACGACCCGTCGATAAGCAAACAACGCTTCGCATGTGGTTATAAGACCAGCTTTTATTTTTACCCGATCCGTCGTATAATACACCTCAGCTTGCTCCCAAGAGAGCCAAGAAATGAGGAGGCATCACCTATGAACGACGGCGTCCAGCCATATCTGAGTCATATTTTCTACCATCTGCCAAAACGGCGCCTCACGAACAAAGACCTTATCGAGGAATTTGGTACCTGGACCGAGAAAAAAATTCGATCAAAGACAGGAGTAGAGGAACGGGCCGTTGCATCAGAGACCGACACAGCATCCTTCCTGGCCACGAAGGCAGCGGAAAAACTGTTTCAAGAGACCGGTATCGACCGATCATCGATTGACATGCTGATGCTCTGCACCGAGACACCCGATTATCTGCTCCCCGCCACAGCCTGCCTCGTCCATCATAACCTTGGACTTCCCAACGATTGTGGCGCCTTTGACATATCCCTGGGCTGTTCAGGATATATCTATGGTCTCCACCTCGCCTCGGCCATGATCCAATCGACGATGGCGAGAAGAGTCCTCTTCCTGACCGGCGACGTCCTGAGCCACTACATACACCCCAAAGATAAAAGTACCCGTACCATCTTCGGCGACTGCTTTACAGCTTCCCTCATCAACAGTGACGAGACAGGAAATTTCGGACAGATCGGACACTTTGTCCTTGGTACGGATGGATCAGGCAGTCAGAATCTCATCATCCCAGCCGGAGGCGCAGCTCAGCGCTGCTCCCAAGCTACAAAAGAAATCTACACAAACCGATACGGCAACTCCAGAACTCCCGAGGATCTGTATATGAACGGCCCGGAAGTATTCGCCTTCGCTCTCCGCGAGGTCCCTCCAGTAATCGACGAGTGCCTGAAACTCAATAGCCTGACCATAGACGAGGTTGATTTATTCGTCTTTCACCAGGCGACGGACATGATGCTCCAGAAACTTCGTCACGAGCTGAACATCCCTGAGAACAAGTTTATCGTCGATGTGGCAAAGACGGGCAATACAGTGAGTTCCTCCATTCCCCTGGCTCTTCGAAGAGCAATGGATAACGGTCGGCTTCACCCAGGAGCCATCGTCCTGCTCTGTGGTTTTGGCGTGGGATACTCTTGGGGTGCGACCATCCTTCGGCTCTGAGAAACATAAAAAAGCGGCAGACCATTTTGGGCCTGCCGCTTTTTTCTTGAAATCACGCCTCAAAAAGAGATCGTGAGGCAAATCCGGGGTCGCTGGTGAGGTTGACACCCAGCTTTCGAAACGCCGTCTCGTCACCGGGCGAGGGGATATGGGAGAGGTGTACCTCACAGTTCCGCAGTTCTCGAAGCTTCTCCACCGCCTCGGCAGCAACCGGGTTCGTCGTTGCACAGATGCTCAGAGCCGCCATGGTCTCCTCCAGGTCAAGCCCAAGCATTCGCTCGCCTAATACATCTTTTTTCAGATGTCCCAACGACTCAATCACGTTAACAGACAGCAGGTCGATAGCATCGGGGATACCTGCCAAAACCTTGATACCGTTCAGCACCAAGCTGGACGCTGCATGAAAAAGAGGGGAGTTTTTCCCCGTAACGATCCGACCATCGGCAAGCTCAAGTGCCGCACCGGAACAGACGCCATCAGCGCCTTTACCTTTTTTCTTCGCATCTATAGCCGTCTGTCTGGCAGGGAGGACCACTCGACGATCCTCTGGACGAACACCCAGTTCCTCCATGAGCAGTGCCACCCTCTGAACCGCCTCCTCCTCGACAGATCCCGAAAGATAGTCGCAAGAGTACCGAAAGTACCGACGGATGACCTCCTGGATCGACGCATCTCTGACGACCTCGTCGTCCACGATGCCGAAAAACACTCGATTCACCCCCATGTCCGTGGGTGAACGATACAGGGAACTTTCCCCCGTAATTTTCTCCAGAATCCGACGAAGGAGGGGAAAGGCCTCCAGATCACGGTTGTAGTTCACCGTCTTTTCGTCGTAGGCTTCGAGGTGAAAGTGGTCGATGAGGTTGACGTCGCCGATATCGGCGGTGGCCGCCTCGTACGCCACGTTGACCGGATGTTTCAGGGGCATGTTCCACACCGGAAATGTCTCGAACTTGGCGTAGCCTGCCCGAATTCCTCTCTGATGCTCGTGGTAGAGCTGAGAGAGGCATGTGGCCAACTTGCCGCTGCATGGTCCGGGAGCCGTGACCACGACGATGGGACAATCCGTCTGAATGTAGGGATTGGCACCATAGCCCTCGGGGCTTACGATGACATCGACATCGGTGGGATACCCCTTGGTAGCACCGTGAAGATAGACCTTCATACCCCGACGCTCCAGCTTGTTCTTAAACATGACCGCCGCCGGCTGATTGTCGAATCGGGTGATGACCACGGCACCGATGGCGATGCCTCTATCTGTCAGGTCGTCGATGATCTTCAGGACATCGACATCGTAGGTGATGCCAAAATCAGCCCGGACCTTCTTCCGTTCGATATCACCAGCATACAGACAGATCAGCACCTCAAGCTTCTCCCTGAATCGTTCAAGAAGGCGAATCTTCACGTTCGGATCGAAGCCTGGAAGGATTCGGGCAGCATGATAATCAAACATCAGCTTACCACCAAACTCGATGTACAATTTGTTGTCGAACTGCTCCATCCGTTTTAGGATGGCCTCGGTCTGCTGTCTGAGGTACTCCTCCGAGTCAAACCCCCGCTTTACCATAGAGAACCTCCCCCTTAGATTTCTGCAAACAGCAAATCAGACAGGAATACGAATTACGAAAGAGAGGACAAGCGAGATCTCGCCTGTCCTCTCCCTTTTCGAAAGTTCTTTAAGGCTGCTTATCCAAAGCAGCTTTGACCTTTCCGATCCTTGGATCGTTGGCGATGGGGAAGCAGCGATGCCACTGCTCTGGGTAGGCACGAAGGAACCACACCGCTGCCGCTTCAAGAGAGGCGTTTTTCTCTTTCATGTACGCCAGCGCCGCGTTAGTCTGTTCCAGGGTGGACGTGTAATTAGCCAGGATGGTGACAGCCTCGGGTGACTTGATGCACAGTTTTGTCGAGATCCCGATGTGGACCCGGGACGGGGGGAAGGAGCAATCATAGCTTTCATCGTCCCATCTGGCGTGCTCATAGGGAGGCTCCTCCAGCTTATACATGTCCAACATCCCCATGAGAGGCGTGGGTTCCCAATAATAGGTAAGAATCGGATCGCCCTTCTCGTACGCCGAGAAGATCGCTGTCGCCAGAGCAGCGGACGATCCGGCGCTGAAGTTCTCATACAGGGGGTCCAGACCGTAGGCTTTCAGCTTGGCCTCGTTGACCGAGTAGGTCACCCAGCCGGTGGGACCATTATAAAACCGTCCCTTGCCCGGTTCTCCTCCCGACTTGGGCACGAAGAGGTCCTTATATTTTTTCAAATCCTGAACGGATTTCAGATCAGGGGCCATAGGCTTGATGCCCCGTTCGGGGTCGCCCTTCACCACGTAGGCCGGCACGTACCACCCCTGGACTGCATCGGGATAGGTGGGCCCAAGGTCCAGAACCTTACCCTTGGCGGTCATCTCGCTCCAGGTCTCCTTGATGTTATCCGACCAGATCTCCATGGTGGCGTCCACATTTCCTCGAGCCATTCCCATAAGCAGAGGCATGGTCTCGGCGAACTCGTACTGGACATCCATCCCAAGACCGTGCTTCAGGATAAACCCGACAATCCGATTGTGAAGCTGCACGCTGTCCCAGCTGAAGTCTCCCAGCTTGATTGATGACGACACAGCATCAGCAGACAGACAATTCGTGAACAGAAGAGATAGGCAACAGAGAAATACGAGAAAAAAACGGTTGGATTTCATGGTAAACCTCCTTGTTTAGCCCGTCTTCATCCGAAAAGGAGAAGATAGCTCGACAAACGGGATTGCCCCCCCACAAAAAAGGGGCGAAACTTAGCGATCAAGTTCGCCCATTAAGCCTTATTTTATCATCAAGGCAATGTCGTGTCAAAAGAAGGCTAAAAGGAGGATTCTGAGAAAGACCCTTTGCGTAACAAGGCTTCAAAAGCATCGGGCGGAATCGGCCGACTGAATAAAAACCCCTGAAGCACATCACACCCTAAAGTTTTCAGATAGGACCACTGTGCAACTGAGTCGACGCCTTCGGCGACAACCTCCTTCCCCAGAGCATGTCCTAAATTTACGACAGCCTCAGCAATAGCACGATCTCGAGTGGCTTCAGGAAGCCCCGAAACGAAAGATTTGTCCATTTTTAATCTACGAACGGGGAATTGTTTGAGATAGGTCATGGAAGAATATCCTGTGCCAAAGTCATCGATAGAAATCCCGATTCCCTGGTCTACCAGCTGAGTTAAAAGCTCAACCGCCCGATCCTCCGTACGAATCAGGGCATTTTCCGTCAACTCCAGATCGAGACACGAAGCTGGAAAACCCGTCTGGTTCAGCACATGCTCTACCTTGGCTACCAGGGCGGGATCGCTGAACTGCCGAGCTGATATATTCACCGAGAGTCGCAGGTTGGGAAATTCATCAAGCCAATGGAGAACCTGAGAACACGCTTTGCGAAGAACCCATTCGCCCAATGCTGTGATCACCCCCGTATCCTCTGCGACAGAGATAAACTCATCAGGCATAACGAGACGTCCCAAACGGGAAGATCGCCACCGAACAAGAGCCTCCATACCACCGATCTCCCCCGTGTCCGTGTAGACCGTGGGCTGATAATGAAGTTCGAATTCCTCTTGCTCAAGAGCTTCTTGAATGTGCGGACTGACCTGAAAGTAACTTTTATGCTCCGACGACAGGGCCTGTGAAAAGAGCCGAAACGCTCCCTTCCCGGCGACCTTAGCGGACTGAAGGGCCACCTCGGCGTTGGAGAAAATCTCGTCATCATCCTTGCTGTCGTCAGGATAGACAGCCACGCCACAACTCAGCGACAGATCAACACGATGCTCCCCCACAGAGATCTTCCCGGCAAACATGTCTTCGATCTGTTCTGCCATCATGAACAAACCGGGTCGCCCCAAATCCCCCGGTACTATCAGAGCGAACGAGTCACTGCCGATCCGAGCTACAGAAGCACCATCAGTCACCAGGGACGAGAGTCTTTTCGCCACGGCAATCAAAATATGGTTGCCGACCGAATACCCCAGAGAAACGTTGAGAGATGTGAAATGATCAATATCACAGAGGAACAAACTCATCATCTCATTCTCTTTTTTGGCTTTTTTAATAGCCAACGAAAGGAGATCCAGAAACAAAATTCTGTTGGGCAACCCCGTAAGCCCGTCAATATGTTCATGATCAGAGCACCGCATCTGTAGAGCCTGAGAGATCTCCTTGGTATGGGACTCCACTAATCGCTCCATACGATAACGATACTTTTGATTGTCCCTCTGAAGAGAAGCCCAGGCCAAAGCCTGCTTCGCGAGATGCCGAATCCAGCGTTCTTCGATATCAGGCTTGATCAGCCATCCCCACGCTCCTTTTTCGAGAGCCTGCTCTACAAAGTCGTCCTCATCGGCGTGAACGACCACGATCACCGGAGTTTGTTGAGATCGACGAGTGATCTCCTGGAGAACCTCCATACGCGAAATCTCAGAGATCAAGTCACCTAACAGCACAAGGTTATACTCTCCATCGCCGAAGCGATATAGCGCCTCCTCACCGGATTCCGCTGTTTCCACCGAATACCCCAAAGACGTCAAGGAGTGAATTACACTCTTCCGATCCCCAAGATTGCTATCAACGACAAGGACAGACGCCATAAGTTCTACCCTCCAATGTTATAAAAACAATGCTTTAGCAGTATAACATATCTTGCTCAACACGCCGATGATTTCCTCTACGATATACATTTCTCTCACTATGCACGAGTTTGAGAACTTCTTTCGGATATCCTAAAAAGCAAAAGCCCGATCAGAAGATCAAGCTTTTACTTTTTTCATTGTTCCGAAGAATCTACCGACAAAGCGGTTTGATCCCCTCAGGGGTTTTGATCAAAATAGCCCATGGAACACTGTCGTTCCGAGCTCTGAGGAACGTTCCCTCAGGCATACGCCAAAACCATGCGCCGGCCACCGAGACGAGCTTAGCGTTCATCAAGATCCCTCCTTTTTCTTGAGGGCATCTCTAAAAACGGGGAAAATACAGGATGTTGAAAAGTGAGATAGGTTCTTACCTATATTTCACATAGTTTATACATATTTAACTCCTGATCCACAGTCAAAAAGTGTACTTTTAGAGATTCCCTTGAGTTAGTTCTCCTCTAATCGCCGAACTATCGAAGTACGAGAGGAGAATTTCAAAACATCGAAGACACAAAAAATCACTCCCAGAGAACAGCAGGAGTGATTAAAATGATCTGGCTCCCCGGGCAGGACTCGAACCTGCGACCTAGTGGTTAACAGCCACCCGCTCTGCCGACTGAGCTACCGAGGAATACGCAGCACCTGTGTATCTTGAACGAAGTGTATTATATCACATTCTATAACAATAACAAGACTCCCAGTAGATAAGGAGAGAAAGAAGAACTCTCTTTTTTACTCCGCCACGACGAGCCCCAAGTTCCGCTCAGCGCTGGTAAAGACAGTGAAACGACCTCGATAGATCCGAATGGCCGGATGAGACCCTGGCTCATATGCGATGCTGTCGAACCATTCCTGCCTGAACAGATTGTTCTGGTATCCCTGAAACACCGGCATATAGAGTACCCCGTCCACCTCAAGGTCTGAGAAAAAATGAGTCCCATAGGACAACTCCGGCATGTAGCCCATTCTGGGGATCCCCACTTCCACCATACAACAGCATCGGGAAAGTTCATTATACTGCACCGGTACACCCAGCATGGGATTGCTGGAGCCGATCCGGCCCGGTGCAACAAAGATAAATCGCTCACCCTTGAGGCGATCGTTCACCATCCCAACAGATCGGGCGATGAGTCCGGGATCGGGGGCTCCGGTGTAGACTGCATGATCCACATACACCAGGTTACGAACGTCTCGAAACGACCCGTTGGTCACCATACGATCCGCCCTGAGTATAACTCTGTCTTGGTTCACAGCCTCCAGGGAGCTCGTCAACACGCCACTCCCGGCCCAGAGGGGACGAGCCTGAATGAGCTCCAGATGATTATCTCGAGGCTCGTAGGCAAACTCAACATCCGCCGGGACACCCATGGCCTCCTCCAAAACCGCCAAAGTTCGACGCATCCGTTCAAAAAACCGACGGTGCCTCTTAGGGAAATCCTCAAAGGTGAAGCATATCCGGCTCACCCGGTCATCTGACGGCGAGGCGTTAGGGGAAGTAAAGTATCCTCCCCCCTCATCACCCCGGTACATCTGCGCATACTGGGAGACTTCCTCCCTATAGCATGGAAAAATCTGATCCCAGACATCGTTGACGTTCACAGTCACCAACGTATCGGGTCGGTCCTTCGAGGCCTCGTCAAATCGAGCTCGAGAAATAGCCTGAAACCGCTCCTGTGAGTGACGCAACACCGTATAGGGATCCTGCCCCTCCGGCCGAAGGAAAGGGTTAGTCAACGAACAGGTTCGGGCATACTCACGTTTTGTACTCATAGTCCCCAGACCAAAGACGAATCGGACGACCCCGTCCTCCATATTTACCCGACTGGTCCACCTCCGATAATTTCGGGAAAAACCCACTCCGCCAATAGTGGGGTAGAACAGATCCCCCCGCCATTTCCCCGACATAGCCATGATGATAATGCCCATGGAGTCGTCGCCAATACTATGTCGCTCCCTGTAGGAGATAGCCTTGGGAAAATAAACCCGTGAATAGATCCGACGGATTTCTCGACAGACCGCCGCAACCCGATGGTTCAAAGGACCGTAGTTGCCCAGAAAATCGCTGAGATACTTACCCGCGAAAGAATATTTCAATGAATCCTCCTGGATACTACTGCTGCGAACGACAACAGGGTCGGTCACATCGACCAAAAAGGTCGTCACCCTTTGAACTACAGCATCGGGAAGACGATGGGCCAAAAAGGCCGCCTCCAGCTCCTCAGGGGAAGCAGAGCTGATAAGTCTCTCTCTCCCTGGCAGGGATGCCACAAACCGATCAAAAAGGTCACTCCCAAAAAACAAAGCCCGAGGCATGGTGGTCTCGACAAGCTCGGGATCCTTTGAGTCCCGAAGTGCGCGAATACCGTACAGAAGGGATCGTCCTTTTCCACCGATCGACCCCTCGCCCAGAATCATGGGAGCAAATTCAGGATCGTCCCGAGGCTCCCAGGCAAAATATCGCTGTACCTGTTCGTCTCTGTCCATCATCATGCCTGGACCACCTCTCCTTCGCCGGTTTCAAAAACGACACCTTCTTCGCCGTCGCCGTTTAAATACACGTCGAAGCATCCATGGTACACCCGAACCGCCGAATGCCCCCCACTCTCATAAGGATGCCCGTCGAACCACTCTCTATGAAAGACATTATCCTGCTCGCCATCTATCACCGGGAGATAAAGAATATCGTCCACATCCAGATCCAAGAAAAAATGTGTTCCATACGACAGCTCAGGGATCATCCCACGCTTCGGGATACCCACCTCAACCATACATCCGCAGTTGGATATCTCGCTGTAGTCCACAGGGACTCCCAAAGCAGGGTTGGAACTTCCCCATCGCCCCGGGCCAACAAGAATGTATTTCTTTCCCTCCAAAACTCTGTTCAAAGCACCCACCGCCCGTGCAACAGCTGCAAAATCCTGACTTTCGCTGTATTCATCGGGATCGACGTACACAATAGTGGATATTCCCTTAAGAACATGGTTGGTCACCATTCGGTTACCCCGAAGCATCACACGATGTGGTGGAATATCCTTCGGGATACCCACCCTTCCAAACTCCACATATGACGCCAGGGGACGAAGCTGAATCAAGGTGAGGACATCGTTCTCCGATTCATAGACAGCCTCCACATCAACGGGGAATCCCATCGCTCCCTCAAAAAACGAGAGTATCCGCTTCATCCGGACAAATAACCCACGACAGCGCCGAGGCAAATCCGAAAAGGTAAAACATGGCATAGGCATCCGAAGGTTGGACAAGTCGGTATGAAGCCAGTAGAGCATGCCGTCGTCATACCACTCAACAAAAGCCGAAGCCATACGATGACGCTTTTGGATATAGGGCAAAGCTTGCGTCAAAGACGCCGTCACGAGCCGTCCTTGAGCCAGATCCACGTAATCAAACTCTTTCTGAGCATAGAGGTAGATCTGTTCACCGTTCGTCCCCTCTGGACGGAGTGACGGATTGGTCAGGTAAAAGGTTCGTGCAAAGGAGCGATCCACAGCGCGGGTTCCCAAGCCAAAACACAGACGCATCACTCCGTCGTTCTTGTTGATCCGGGGGGATGGCCGACGAAACACACAGGAAAAGGCCGTGACGGCCAATTCAGGGTAAAAGCAATTTCCTCTCTGACGTCCCTGAAGGGGCTGAATTAAAACAGCCATTTTCTCGGTACCTCGAGGAATACCGTGTTTTCGTTGATACTCCAAGGCTGCCGGATGATACGTAGAGGCAAAAACTGTCTTGATCGCCTTTTCCAGATCCCGGTGAGCAACTGATCGGTCAACCCCGTTAGCGACAAAACACGTCGCATATTTTCCCGCAAAGGACAGCTCGATATCGTCCTCCAGCAATGACGAAGAGCGAATCGCCAGAGGGAGTCCAACGGAGGCACCGTGATTCTCAATATCGGTCAGAATTGACGACGGCAGAGGAAGCGACATGATATACGCATGAAGCTCATCGAAGGACACCTCGAGAGAACGATCCTCCAGATCATGACAAGCGGCAAACTCCTCAAAGACCTCGGTGCTCAGAGCAACCGTCCTCTCGGGAAGGGAGACTTCCTCACAAAGACAGTCTTCCATAAGAGATTCATGCGCAAAGGCCAAGCCCTTTCCCTTGCCTCCGATGCTTCCCCCACCGATCACCCAGCCCCGTTCCCTGTAGTAGGGCAGTGGATCGTACGCACGGTACAACTCCTTATGATCCATAATGCCACCTCCTCAAGGGAACTCTAGCAGAAAAACGAAAAAGAGACGACCTCTCAAAATGAGAGTTCGTCTCTTAGTAAATCGCCAGTACCTCTATGAGATGATGGCAAGGCTCCTCAGTGTCTGGGTTGATCGCAGCAACACTCATGGAAGCACACCGCCAGGTCTCCTCTCGGACGACCTGTCACATTGGATGCGAGCACAGCGACCTGCTCGAGAAAATCTTCCCGTTCCTTCTCGGATAAATCTGAAGCACTCACACGAATAACCGTCATGAAGACACCTCCCTAAGCATGCTAATGATCTGACATGATAAAGAATTATACACGCAAAAAGAGAATATGTAAACCCCCGCAGAGGCACCGCACATAAAGAGCATGTCACCCCCGAAAGAAAGACCTTCTTAAGGAAAAATCTAGTATTCTTGCCGACAATGTGTGCGTTATCGTATAATGAGAATGTGAACATCAATGTAGAAGTGTAGCACCCATAAAGGAAGTATGAGATCATGCTTGGTTTTCTGTCTAAGATAACGGCATTTCTCCTGTGTCTGTCCCTGATCTTTTTGGCGGTAGTGCGATTGCTCTTTCCGTTCCTGGCATTTCACCCTGACCGAGAGCTTCGCTGTACGCCCACGACTGTAGGTCTGGCCTACCAGGATGTACCCTTTATGACCAAAGACGGCATTCAGCTTCACGGTTGGTATATCCCAGTCGAGCCATCCCGAGGAGTTGTGCTTTTCTGCCACGGAAACGCTGGCAACATAGGGCATCGACTGGAATCTATCGGGATTTTTCATGATCTGGGACTCTCCGTACTGATCTTCGACTATCGAGGATATGGACGAAGCCAGGGATCTAGCAGCGTGAAAGGACTCGCAGTAGACGCAAAAGCCGCATGGGATTGGCTGGTGTACGATCAAAAAATCTCTCCTGATGAGATCGTGCTTTTCGGCCGATCTCTGGGAGGTGCCATAGCCTTGGAGCTAACCAAAAGCGTCGCCCCCAAGGGCATTATCCTGGAATCCACTTTTGCTTCGCCGTTCGGGCTCCTGCCCATCGGTCTGATCGCCCCCCTCCTTCGGACGGCCCTGGGGAACCCCTGGGATTCCCTTTCAGCGGCACGAGAGTTGGACATTCCAACCCTGTGTATCCACAGCCCCGACGATGAGATCGTCCCCTTCCGGGAGGGGCAAAAGCTCTACGATGCCGTGATGGGGGAGAAATCCTTTGTAGAGATCAAGGGAGGACACAACGACAGCTTTATGATGTCCATCTCCACATACGTCCCGGCTCTGGACGATTTTCTGACAAGGCTCCTGGGGCCACGATGACAAGAGCTCTGTAGGGCACCTCTAAAAACCTACATCCGAGTCTCCCTGTCATGAAGGGCTCATACTCCGGGACATTGCATTCTATCGACACCAGCCAGATACGGACAAAGGGCCTCACCCAGCGTACGTGAGGCCCTTTGTCCGTTCAAACGCATTGTTTGTTCCCAATATTACGAAACTCCCCCGTCCCCAAACTCCCCTTCCATATGCTGCGTGACCTTCGTCACCAAGACCTGGTCGATCTTGTAGTTGTCGATGTCCACCACCTCGAACTTGTACCCATCGTGAACGACGAAGTCGGTTCTGTGAGGGATGCAGCGCAGCATGTACATCAGAAAACCGCCGACGGTTTCGTAGTGCTCGGCATGAGGCATCTCTTTTATCTCAAGCACTCTCATCATATCGTCGATAGGGGTAGCACCTTCCAGAAGCCAGGAAGAGTCGTCCCGCTTGATAATCTGCTCTTCCTCTCCCACAAGAGTCCCCATGAGCATGAGCATTATATCCTGCAAGGTGATGATACCCACGACCAGAGCATATTCGTTGAGCACCACGGCCAGGCTCTCCCCCCGCCCCTTGAACTGATCCATAGCCTCGGCAAGAGTCAGGGAATCGGGCATTATCAAAGGCGGCTCAACTTCTATTCCGCTGTCCAAAAGCAAGCTCTCGCCCTTGAGCACCCTCTCAAGCAATTCCTTGGATGCCACACATCCCACGATGTTGTCGATCCCCTTGTCGCAAACCAGGTACGTGGAGTGAGGGGCGGCGGCGATCTTTTGCTTTATACTGGACTCGCTTTCTCGGAGCTCAAAGTACACCACATTCTCCCTGACGGTCATGGCCGAGGGGACAGTGCGGATATCCAGCTCGAATACGTTGTCGATCAGGGCCTTCTCCTGCTTTCTCAGAAGGCCAGCAACGGTTCCTGCCTCCATCACAGCATACAGATCATCGGAGGTGATATCTTCCTGGCGATTTTCGGGTAGCCCCAGCACGCGGCATATGACGATGCTCAAGACATCAAAGATTTTTGCCAGGGGTTTACATAGCTGGATAACCCACCCCATTCCGTTGATAGTCCAAAGAGAAACTGACTCCGGAACCGCCATGGCAATACGTTTGGGAATGAGGTCGGCAAAGAGGACGAAGAAGAGGGTTACCCCCACAAAGGGGATCGCCGAGGCAAGCTCCCCTCGCAAGACGGGAGACATACTCTCAGGCAAAAGTCCGTAAACCACAGGAGCCAGGCAGGAGTCCCCCACGATACCGGCCAGGATAGCTACAGCGTTCAACCCGATCTGAACTGTGGTAAAAAATAAACCAGGCTGCTCCTGAAAGGAGAGAACACGTCTGGCTCGAGGATCTCCTTTATCTGCCCGGCATCGAAGTTTCGTTCTCCTGGAGGCCGCCAAGGATATTTCTGAAGACGAAAAAAAAGCACTCGTCAAGGCCAATACGGCTATGCACAAAACACCATATAGCACTGTTACGTTCAATTTAGACGTCTCCTTCTCGAAGCGACATATAAAAAAATAGGCAGCCTCGCCGACGTTACGGTCTGTGTCGTATAATTGGGCATACGACACATCAATACAGAATTGTAGCACCCAAGTAGGTCATGATGGGAGCTCTCCGGGTTTTCCATATAACACAGTGGCTGTACGAAGGCCCTGTTGCAGAGCCTCGTCATCCAAGACCGCAGGTGGGTGCAGGAACAATATTTCGACAGAAAGGATTGTGTCTCATGGATACAGCATACAAAGGAGGAATAGCCGCCACCGTTGCGGTTGTTCTGTGGGGTTTACTTCCCATATACTGGAGACAGATAGCCCACGTTCCGGCGTACGAGATACTTTGTCACAGGATCATCTGGGCCCTCCTGGTAACCGCCGCTTTACTGGGCGGCTCTCGGCAATGGGGTCTGGTTCGAGAGGCCCTGAAAAACAGAAAATCCCGATGGCTTCTTCTCCTCAGCGGGATGGTGATTGGCTGTAACTGGCTGATCTACATCTGGTCGGTCAATCACGGCTATGTTCTTCAATGCAGTCTGGGGTATTTCATCAACCCACTGATGTACGTCTGTCTTGGTGCCCTGTTTTTTCAGGATAAGCTCCGACCAGCCCAGTGGTTCTCCGTAGGGATTGCAACAGCTGGAGTTCTGTACCAAGTGCTCCTTCAGGGACAAGTTCCTTGGATCGGCCTGGGCTTAGCGTGTTCTTTCACTGTGTACGGATGCATTCGAAAGATCGTGGCTGTCGAGTCTCTACCCGGTCTCTTCGTAGAAACGTCCTTTCTCGCTGTGCCTGCCGGAGCTTTTTTGATCTGGACAGAAACTCACGGTCAGGGCACATTCATAGGTGGCGGACTCAGAACCAGCCTGTTTCTTGCTGGATCTGGCGTCGTGACCTCAGTTCCCCTTCTGTGGTTTGTCCAAGGGGCTCGAGCTCTCAGCATGGTCACCACAGGGCTCCTTCAATACATTGCCCCGTCAATCCAGTTTATCCTGGGCTATTGGGTATACAAAGAGACCTTTACGGAGCCCCAGCTAGTGACATTCGGAGCTATCTGGATAGCTTTAGCTCTCTACACAGCCGATAAACTCCGACAACACCGATCCAAAATTCAGACTCTTGGCAACCCCTAAGGATCACTCCCAACGCATGGAGATCCGTGCAACCTCGTCACCCTGGCCATTTTCCAGACGGTGTACCGTGATGTTCTGCCCCAGAAGCCCTGCTAAAGACGTGACCGAATCTCCCCGGGCAACCTCCTTCCGAAAGGAAAAGAGTAAGTCTTTGGGCATGCCAACAGGACACCTCTCCCCAGAGAGGCACTCAAGGGCCCATCCCAGATAGACGGTGTTGTTTACATGGCCGTTCAGGTCCAGTTCGGAGTTTCTGGCGACTGTACTCCAGCGCCACCAAGCGACATCAAGGTTTGGAATGCTGGGGATCTCGTCAGGATAGAGCTGCTCGTCCCGAGAGGGGAAGCTCTTAAACACTCTGTTGAGGGAGATTGCTCTTCTTGCGGAGAGATCCAGAAGACACCAGACACTGGTTCCTACAGCGATGAGTTCGTCCTCCACAAAGAAAGCCACATCCCTGTAGGCAAAGATTCTCCGTGGGGCCCTGGGCCAGGTCTGGAGCGTCACAGTCTCGCCATATCGAGGATACCGATCCACCGTAAGCCGAAACTTCGTCAGAACCCACCCCAGATCCCGAGGAAAAAGCTGAGCATAGCCCATGTCAAAGCTCTCGGCGTGGTGGCTGGCCGCATCCTGAAAGAGGTTCATCATGGTGACCGCTGTCGCCTGGCCGCTGGGCCCCACCTCGTAGATACGAAGGCGGAAGGTCTCTGTCCAGCGTTCCATACGTCAGAAGCGAGACACCCGGCGATGGCAGTAAGGAGCCCCGCCGGTTCTGGTATAGTAATGCTGATGAAGAGGTTCGGCCATCCAGAATCGGGAAGGTTCCCGAACCTGGGTTACCGGCTGAAGGCCCAAGTTTTTTAAGGCCTTCAGGAGCTCTTCAACAATCCGTCTTTGCTCCTCATCCATGACGAACACCGCCGACTCGTATTGCTGGCCGATATCCGGCCCTTGTCGGCCTTTCTGGGTGGGATCGTGAATTTCAAAAAAAGCCCGTATCAGAGCTTCGTATGATATTTCTTCAGGGTGGAACCACACCTCAACCGTCTCCAGATGGCCGGTTTGACCGGAGCAGACCTGCTCGTACGTGGGAAAATCCACGATTCCACCACAGTAGCCACAACTGGTCTCCAAAACACCGTCCAGATCTTTAAGGAGATGCTGTACTCCCCAGAAACATCCGCCAGCCAGGAGCGCCCGACAGAGGACGGATCGAGGAATAAATGAGAGGGATAGGGAGTTCACGCAGTGACGGATATTTTTCATTGTCAGCCGCTCTTTTTCAAAAACGTGCCCCAGATGACCATCACACCGAGCGCATCGGATCTCCGTCCGCTTACCATCGGCATCGCTAACCCGACGGACCGCCCCAGGGACTTCGTCGTCAAAGGCAGGCCAACCACAAGGACAGGGAAACTTATGCTCCGAGAGATATAGAGGCAGCAGACACCGCCGACAACGATAGACGCCGGTCTCGAACACGTTACAGTATACACCGACAAAGGGAGGCTCCGTTCCTCCGTGGACAATGACTTCTTTTTCCTCGTCGGTCAGCTCTCGATAGAGCATCGTAAACAGCCTCCTTTCGTATCCTTTATATCCATAATATCATGAGACTTATGTGAACAGTAGCTCCTGTACTCTTTTGAAACGGAGGGCCTCAAGCAATAAGAGGAGACATGACCAGGGTCAAGCCGTTGTTTTTTCGCTCCTGCCCTGCAATTCCTGACAGTGTTCCGTACAGGTACACTCAAGGGCTCCCGAGAAGGAATTGAACGACTCAGACAGAGTATAATGGTACAAATTAGCCCCGGCAGCCATAAAGCTCCTGTACACACTTCCCCGCCAGGGCCTCCAAACTGGAGATCATGCCAGCAGAAGGAAGACTCGAGACAGCGTAGGCCAAGGGCAGCTCTGTACAGGCTCCGATCACGGGCAGATCGGCACTGGACCAAAGTTCCTGAATGACCGGTGCCAGTAGCACTGCGGCGGCCTTCACATCACCGGCCTTCACCAGAGAGATGGACCGGGAGATGGCCTGAACCGCCTCATCTGGCGGAAACCGAAGCTCGTACCCCTGCTCTCGGGCCACAGACTGATACAGACCGCTCTGGACAGTCCCCTCGGTAGCCAAAAGCCACGCTCCCGAGTCATCCGTCTCCATGGCCCGTTCCACCGTGGCCTCCACGATGTGAACCAAGGGGACCTTAAGTTTGTCCCGGAAGCGATCTATGAAGATGTGAGCGGTGTTGCATGGAACGGCCAAAAGTCCGGCACCCCAGCTCACCAAGGTCTCCAACCCATCCCGGAGAAAGGGCTCAGGACTGGGACCAATTCCCAAAACGGCAGCACTCCGATCAGGAATCTGCGGGTTGGAGTACACGTACGTCACAGGATGTTCCTGATCTCGTCCTGCTGGTGCCATGACAGCCAAAAGCCGCAGAAACTCAGCGGAAGCCGCCGGCCCCAAACCGCCTAATACCCCGAGTATCGTCCGGGGAACCGAAAGCTGACTCATCGAACACACCACCTCCACAAATCCGGGGACCCTACTATTTCCCCAAAACAAAGGAGTTTTTATAAAAAACATGCACACCTCTGCCGACCTTATCGCCAACACCCTGCTTCGGTGGTTCAAGACGAATCAGAGAGATCTTCCCTGGCGTCGGGACTACACCCCGTACCAGGTGTGGATCTCCGAGAGCATGCTCCAACAAACCCAGATGGACCGGGTCGTTCCCTACTATCTCCGTTGGATGGAAGAATACCCCACCCTTGAGACATTGGCCCGATCACGAGAGGAGGATGTTCTCCGACTCTGGGAGGGGCTGGGCTATTACTCCAGAGCCAAAAACCTCCGAAAAGCCGCAGAATGGCTCCGTTCCCACGGGTACGACACAGTTCCAGGCGACAGAGACGTGTTGACCGCACTGCCAGGCGTGGGCCCCTATACCGCAGGAGCGATACTGAGTATCGCCTACCAAGAACCGGTGGTGGCTGTCGATGGCAACGTCCGTCGGGTTTTTGCCCGCCTCGGCGACCTAAACCTCCCCACGGACAGAGGCGAGGGAGACAGGAGCATCCGCCGATGGGCCACCGAGTTTCTACACCGACGATCCCCGAGAGCGATCAACCAGGCCGTGATGGAATTCGGAGCCTCTATCTGTACCCCCAAGCCCCGATGCAACAAATGCTTGCTCTCAGATCATTGCCTTTCTCTCCAAAGAGGGACCGTCGCCCAACGTCCTGTGGGCAAGACAAAAAACGTCAGAATCGTCGCCGACGCGGCAGCAGTGGTGATCGTACACAAAGACAAGATCTTTCTTCGTCGTCGTGCCAATCAAGGCCTATGGGCCGGACTTTGGGAATTTCCGTGGACCATGATACAGGACCGTGAAACCCACGCTCAGGCCCTTCAGCGAGAACTCGGGGTTTTATGGCCGTCGATCCGTCTTGAGAAAAAACCCGTGGCGAGCGTACGTCACAGTTTCACCAAGTGGACGGTCACCCTCTCAGGGTACCAGGCCGAGATGGACGTACCGTCTTTGAACGAGATAAACCAACGCTGGGTCACAACTGAGGAATTGAGGCAAACGGCTCTCCCCGCCGGAAGCCGAAAGCTCAGGGAACAACTCTTCCCTATGGGGCCATAAAGGCCAGGGCGTTCTCCGAAAGCACAGCCGATATGACCGATTCGGGTATCCCAGCTTCGGCCAGGCGTTTTTCATAGCGAGGATATGTCAAAATAGGCCAGTCAGACCCATAAAGAATCTTATGCCCGACTCCAACTGCGGCCGCAGCGGCCAGGAACGAACCTCCATAAAGCCAGGGCCACGCCGCCGTATCGTATCGGGCGTTGGCTAAAATACGCCTCATCTCGGGCATAGCTTCATAAAGCCAGAGTCCTCCGCCCCAATGGGCGAAGACAACCTTGGCCTCGGGATGGTTCATGCAAAACTGAGCAGCCTCCTTCGGCCCGACGTCTCCCTTACCGTCGTACTCATGTCCAACAGGCTCGGCTGTGTGGATCACCAGGATCATATTCCGCTCTCCACAGACACCTACGAAACTCTTCGTCTGGCAACGTTCTCCCAAGGCCAGATCCTGCCCCTGGGGAAAGAGTTCGCCCACACCTACAAGGCCAGCATCGTGACATCGGGCGACCTCCGCTTCCATCCCCGGATCCCTCGGTGGAACCACGGCTAAACCCTTGAAGCGATCAGGCCACCTTTTAACAGCCTCTATCACATAGTCGTTACACAGACGACACAGCCCAATATCCTTGAACGCAAAACCAAATATCCAGCTCTGATCCACCCCGTCCCGCTCCATCTGAGCGATCAGTTCTTCCGCTGTTCCCCATTTATGAACTTTGTTATGAGTGAGAAGATCGAAATGAGGCTCTCGTTTCGATATATTCTCCTGATCCTTACGAAGCTCATCAGGATACACGTGAACATGAGTATCCACGATCATGGAATCACCTCCTTCTCAAAAGAAACGAGACTATTATAACCGCACCACCCCACAAGAGACAGAAACTCGCTGTACTTTGCTCAGTTTGGTACGTTCGTTACCCATGCACAACTGATTTCCAATCTATTCGACAAAATACCGAACAGAACTCAGAATCTGACCAACCAGATCATGTAGGGAAAAAGATACCAATATACGCTCTTTTATTGTTCAAGGAGCCTAGTGAGGCATGGAAAGCAGGCTCCCGTACTTGTATAATCTAGTAAAGTAGTAGGAATCCTCATCGACTGCTTTTACCACATAACGTTCTTCATGTTGCGGATGCTGGCAGTAATATACCTGTTTATTGAGGAGTTCTGCCACACGGCTGTGTACTCAAAAGACACATCCAGTGTGGGAATTTAAAAGGGAAAGGTGGGAACAACATGTCGAAACAGCGCGAGAATTGGGGAAGCCGTATCGGTTTTATCCTTGCAGCAGCCGGATTTTCAATTGGTTTGGGGAACATCTGGCGTTTTCCATATCTTGTAGGAACCTACGGAGGTGGTGCATTTCTGCTGATATACGTGGCGATATGCATCCTGATCGGTATACCGCTCTTCATCGCCGAAGTGGGGCTGGGACGCAAGAGCAAACTAACTCCCATCGTCGGAATGAGAAAGCTGGCAGGTGACAAGGGTACCCCTTGGTCGATCATCGGATGGGTAGGTTGCCTTGCCTGCGTCGTCCTGATGTCCTACTACATGGTCATCGTTGGATGGATGTTCGCCTACGCGGTCAAGGCTATATCAGGTGCCTTCGGTGGTATCAGCCCTGAGGGGACCAAGGTCCTGTTCCAGGATTTTATGAAGAACCCGATACAGATGGCAGCGTACACACTCTTCGTCGTCGCAACTCTGGGCATTACCGTTACCCAGGGACTGAGAAACGGCGTGGAGCGGGCCTGTAAGTTTATGCTTCCAATCCTGGGTATCATGCTGGTGGTGCTAGCGATACGCTCGCTTACCATGACTCCTCAGGTAGCAGGCGCTAAGAGCGCCTTGGAGGGACTGAAATGGTACCTCACGCCGGACTTCAGCAAGATTACAGGCCATGCCGTCCTCGCAGCGCTGGGACAGGCGTTCTTTTCCATTGGAATCGGCATTTCGACAGCAATTGTCTATGGTTCCTACCTGAAACCGGACAGTAACATCCCGGTGGACAGCTGCTGGGTCGTCTCCATGGATACTGGATTTGCTATCGTTGCAGGGCTCGTGATCTTTCCTGCTCTCTTCTGCTACGGCATGGATCCGACTTCCAGAGGCTTCGGGTTGGTTTTTGAAACCCTGCCGATCATCTTTGGCAAAATGCCAGGTGGTCATTTCTGGGGCACTCTGTTTTTCTTCCTGGCCGCACTGGCCGGTTTTACCTCGGGCATAGGCTATCTGGAGGCGCCAGCTGCCAGTTTCGCCGAGTACTTCAACATCAGTCGAAAGAAATCGACCTGGACGGTGCTGGCGTTGATGTTCTTGTTGGGTATCCCCTCCATTCTTTCCCTGAGTCCAGAAAGCACCTGGAGCTCCTACAAGATCATGGGCAGGAGCATTTTCGATTTCGCCGACCATCTGTCTGGAGATATTATGATGCCCGTAGATGCCCTGCTGGTCGCTCTCTATCTGACGTTCGTCTGGAAATTCGATAACTACCAAAAGGAGTGTAACATCGGCGCTACCGGATTAATCCGCGTCGCTTCCTGGTGGAAACCCTTGGTGGCATACGTCATTCCGGTGGCCCTGTTAGTTATCCTGTACAGAGGATTGTAGATCCGAAAACATCTCTAGAATTTGGAACTCTCGCCCAATGCAGAGATAGAACAAAAAAGGTCCCAACATGTGAGTTGGGACCTTTCACACTCCCCCTTTACCAAAGGAGGCATCAATTACGTTCAGGAAGAACACGAAGAAACTAAAGGCAGATGCACCGCATCACAACTCATTCCGCCCTTAAGAGAACAGCAGTCGAAGCCCAAAAGTTTCAGAAGGGCCACAGTCTGACCGGCAGTCTGACCGGAATAGCATATCACGATGATCTTCTTGTCTTTCGGAAGTTCGTCCAGAACATCTCCGACGTCGGCCCAAGGGATGTTCACCGCACCTTCGATATGATCCTCGGCGTAGTCCTCCGGCTTTCTGATATCAAGAAGATAGAGAGGAGACTTTTTCTCCCTCTGTTCCTGAAGCTGGGCACAGTCGATAAGGTTATTACACCCCTTCTTAAGATCCAGCCAAAAGGCATCCACAGCGGCTCGTATTTCTTTCATTCGAAAGACCTCCCCCTGCATTTGTTTTTTCTCTCGAGAATCCCCTTCTGCATTGCTCATCTTTTTAAAATCGAATTTACCTTATCAAGATAATAGCACGCAGAAAAAAAAAGTCAAATATAAAGAGTATCTCAAAAAAAGAGGACACCGTCTTGAGACGATGTCCTCTTACTGTATATATGTCCGTATTTTTATTAGGACAACTCCACTCCAGCGCCGACTTCCTCAAGCTGCTTCTTGATGGCCTCGGCTTCTTCCTTGGAGACCCCCTCTTTAACGGGCTTACCCGGATTATCGACAAGCTCCTTGGCTTCCTTCAGGCCAAGTCCGGTGATCTCCCGAACAACCTTGATCACCTTGATCTTCTGGGCTCCAGCTTCCTTAAGAACCACGTTGAACTCGGTCTTCTCTTCCTCACCTCCAGCGGCAGCTCCCCCGGCCACGGGAGCAGCCATCATCATCGCAGGAGCAGCGGCGGAGACACCAAACTTATCCTCAAGCTCCTTGACGAGCTCGGAGAGCTCCAAAACAGACATTTCCTCGATTGCTTTTATGATATCTTCACGGTTCATTACATTCATCCTCCCTAAAAAATATAAATATGTACCCCGGAAAACCACCGAGATATGAACAGGCTATGCTGCGCCCTTTTTCTCCGCTAATTGCGACAAGCACGTTACCAAACCACGACTGGGACCGGAAAGCACCGTGACCAAGCCACGAAGGGGACCGGCCATGGTTCCCACGACCTGAGCAATGAGCTGATCCCTAGAGGGTAGGTCGGCCAGAGCCATAACTTGATCCAAAGACAGAATGTCGGTGCCCATGACCCCACCCTTGATAAGCAAGGCCTTGTTCTCCTTCTTTTTTGCGAACTCCTTAAGGGCTTTCGCTACAGCGGGGCTATCCTGAGGAGCGATAACATAGGCGTTTGGCCCCACGGTAAGCTCTTGGGATACCGCCATTCCAACGTCTTTCATGGCAATCCGAACCAAGGTATTCTTAGCGACCTTGATCTCTCCGCCAGCTTCTCGAACCAGACGTCGAATCTCAGTGGCCTGAGCCACGGTCAGTCCTCGATACTCACACACAAAAACGGCCTCTGCTCCGTCAAGTTTGGTCTTAAGTTCATCAACCAGCTCGTATTTTATCGATGCGGGCATACTTTCACCTCCTTCTTTCGTTTAAAGTAAAAAAGCTCCCATTCCACCAGGGGATCGGGAGCTTGACGTTCATGCACATAAACGCACAGACGAGTGCCTCCGAACCTCGGCGGGGGACAAAGCATTATTCTCCTGCTGAGGAGAACCCGCTGTCTTTGGTTCCTTTCCGGAAACTATACCCGGTATATTGGGTCGAGAACTCTACTCGGCCACATCTTTCTGGGCAGCGGAGGGGTCGATCTTGATACCGGCACCCATTGTAGAGCTCACGGCGAAGCTTTTGACGTAAGTTCCCTTGGCCGCAGCAGGACGAGCTTTGAGGATAGCCGAGTAAAAGGCCTTGAGGTTGTCCAGAATCTGCTCCCGGGAAAAACTGGCCTTACCGATGGCATTGTGAACAATACCGTACTTGTCCACTCGGAACTCTACCTTACCAGCCTTGATCTCCGTTACGGCGTTGGCGACATCCTGGGTGACTGTGCCGGCCTTGGCGCTGGGCATGAGTCCTCGAGGCCCCAAGACCTTTCCGAGACGTCCGATAAGCTTCATGGCATCGGGTGTCGCCACAACAGCGTCGAAGTCCAGCCAACCGCCCTGGATCTTTTGGATCATATCCTCTCCGCCAACAAAGTCAGCACCGGCCTCCTGAGCCTCCTGCCCCTTCTCTCCGGTGGTGATAACCAGCACCTGCTTGGTCTTGCCGGTACCATGGGGAAGAACCACGGTGCTCCGAACCTGCTGATCCGCATGCCGGGGGTCGACGCCGAGTCGGAGATGAACCTCAATGCTCTCATCAAACTTTGCCGTCGCGTTCTCTCGGACCAGGCTTACTGCCTCATCCAAGCTGTACTGGCGCTGAGCATCCACCTTTTTGGACAACTCAGCGTGACGCTTTCCCTGCTTAGACATATCTGTATCCTCCTCTTTTCGTGGTCATATCGGGATTGAAGGATCCCTGCCACAGGGGAACCGAGGTCAGTCGACTACGGATATCCCCATAGAACGGGCAGTACCTGCGATCATACACATGGCCGCCTCCACATCGTTCGCGTTGAGATCCTGTTTCTTGATCTCAGCAATCTCCTTGAGCTGGGCCTTGGTGAGAGAGCCAACCTTGACCTTATTGGGCTCTCCTGCTCCCTTAGGAACTCCAGCAAGCTTCTTGATAAGGACGCTGGCTGGCGGAGTCTTGAGCTCGAAAGAGAAACTCCGATCTGCGTAGACGGTTATCACCGCGGGGATGATCATCCCCGGCTGATCTCCGGTCTTGGCGTTGAACTGCTTGCAGAACTCCATGATGTTCACGCCATGCTGACCAAGAGCGGGCCCCACGGGGGGCGCCGGCGTCGCCTTTCCCGCTGGAAGCTGCAACTTGATCTGCCCTATAACTTTCTTCGCCATTCACTAAAACTCCTCTCGTTGATGGTTACGACAGAAACCCCTTCGCTGTTTTTACGGATATTACAGTTTTTCAAGTTCGGTGTAATCAATCTCCACCATGGTCTCTCGGCCAAACACCGATACACTGAACTTGACCTTGCCCTTTTCGGGCAGGATATCAATGATCGGACCGACGGCGCCCTCAAAAGGACCAGCCTTCACCTTGATGACATCACCCTTTTTGAAGTCAATCTCGAAGGTTGGACGATCCTGCTTCTTGGCTCCACCTCGGCCGATTTTATCCATAATCTCCCTGACCTCCCGTTGAGTCAGGGGAATAGGGTGATTCCCCGAACCAACGAAACCGGTCACACCGGGAGTATGGCGAACCACATACCACGGCTGGTCATCCATGACCATTTCGACGAGAACGTAGCTCGGAAAGAGTTTTTTGGTCACCTTCTTGGATTTGCCGTCTTTGACGACCATCCGATCCTCCACAGGAACGAGAACATCGAAGATGCTGTCCTCCATACCCATGGTGGCGATTCTCTGTTCAAGATTCGCCTTCACCTTGTTCTCGTATCCCGCATAGGTCTGAACGATGAACCATTGTCGTTGAGTCGTGGTCACCATGATAAAAAAGGGACCCGATGCTCGGCCCCCTTAAACCTCCCTGTTCTTAGACACCGGAGACTCCCACCACATTTGATCGCAGAAGACTATCCGATAACCCTCGAGGAGATGCCGGTCAAAGCGATGTCGACAATCCCGAGGTAGACAGCTACCAAAAGGGTTACGAATATAACGACTAGGGTGGAGTACCAGACCTGCTGTTTCCCAGGCCAAGTCACTTTTTTAAGCTCCGCTCGGGCCTCCCGAAGAAAACCAAAGACTTTCTGCATGATCCTGGCCCCCTATCGCAACATATCATCTCATCCAAAAAATAAAGAATGGCAGGCCCGGAAGGACTCGAACCTTCAACCCCCGGATTTGGAGTCCGGTGCTCTACCAATTCGAGCTACGGACCTGCAACAAGAATATATTCTACACTACTTGGTTTCTTTGTGCAAGGTATGTTTCTTACAAAAACGACAGTATTTGCTCAGCTCAAGTTTGCCGCTCATGTTCTTCTTGTTTACTGAACTGATGTAATTTCGTCGTTTACAATCTGTACACTGAAGGCCGATCTGGTCCGCCATGTTCTCTCACTCCTTCTGATAAGACGGTCCGCCCCCGCCTTCGGCAGGGGCGGACCAAAACGCTCGTTGATTTTTACTCTAGTATTTCGGTAACGACGCCAGCGCCCACGGTGTGACCGCCCTCACGGATCGCAAACCGAAGCCCTGAGTCCATCGCTATCGGGCTGATCAG